>JASIBJ010000209.1 GCA_030045215.1 Streptosporangiaceae bacterium
GTCCGCGGCCTCCACCAGGGCTACCCGAAGAAGCTCGGCTCGATCCACCAGACCCGGCCGCACCCGTTCGGGCGGGCGGCTCCCCGCATCGAGCCCGGCGGGCGGTTCGCCGGCACCCTCGCGGCCGCGGACCGGCGGCTGGCCCAGGCGGTCGTGACCCTGCATGAGGAGTCCGCGCACAACGGATTTGTCAACGCACACCCGATGGCCCACCATCGCTGGATGCCCTCGATCGAGAAGGGTGCGCCCGACTCGCTGGATGAGCTCGTCCAGTCCGGCAGCGCCAGCTTCGAAGCGGGCCAGGCCTGGCGAGGGGAGGCGTCACTCGAGCTGTTCGACTCGCCGACCGAGGAGTTGTCCCGGCTCAGCGTCGAGGAGATCATCGGCGGCTACTACCGGCAGGTCGGAGTGACGTGGGACGGTGGCCGGCTACTCGCCGAACGCGGCCGCACGGTCACCGGACCCGGGTAGCGAGCCCGGGTAGCGAGCCCAGGTGACGAAGCGGGCCCGGCGGCCGTAGCACCGCGTGGCGCCTAGCTCGCGTCCGAATTCATGACAAACCTTTCCCCGCGCCGGTGCCTGGGGAAGACCCCGGCGGCGGTGGCTGGGGGAGACCCCGGCGGCGGTGGCTGGGGGAGACCCCGGCGGCGGTGGCTGGGGGAGACCCCGGCGGCGGTGGCTGGGGAAGACAGTTGCCGGCGGGACGACATCTATCTGCCCCAGCCGCTTGAGCGTTCATCGATTTGTCCGACATGTCGGCCGCCGGCCGCGGGGTGGTCAACGCGGCGGCGGGGTCGGGGCTGGAAGACGACGCAGTGGGCGGGGTCGGGGCTGGAAGACGACGCGGCGGGCGGGGTCGGGGCTGGAAGACGACGCGGCGGGCGCGGTCAGGGCTGGAAGACGACGCGGCGGGCGCGGCTGACCGGCGAGTCCCAGACGGCCTCGACGTCGCTGAGCGGCACCGGCAACGCATCGATGGTGAGCGCGCCCGCGGCGATCTCGTCCACCAGCGCGACGATCTCAGCGACGAATTCGGCGGTCGACACCGCGCCCTGGCCGCTGCCGATGATGGTCAGGTTGTGCGACCGGAGCGCGACCGAGGGCACGCTGGCCTCGGGGCCGCCCATGGCGCCGATGTGGATCCAGGTCAGCGGCAGCCCCGGGTCCGACCGCGCGGCCAGCACGGCCGGCAGTATCCGCTGGGCAGGCGTGCCCCACAGGTAGTCGATGACCATGTCGATATCGGCGCCGTTCTTCTGGACCTCGGCCGCGATCTCGTCGTCGCTTCCGGCAAGCGAGATGATGCCGTCCGCTCCGAGCGCGGGCAGCGCGGCGAGCCGCTCCGGATCCCGCCCCGCGGCGGCGACCCAGCCGGCCCCGAGCCGCTTCGCGATCTGGACGGCCATCTGACCGGCGCTGCCGGTGGCGCCCAGCACCAGCACCCGCTGACCGGGCTGGAGGGCAGCCCGGCGGCGCAGCGGGACCCAGGACGACATTGCCGGGTTGACCGCGGCCGCCACGGTGACGTCGTCCGCCGCGTCCGGCAGCGGGATGTAGGCCCGGCGCCGAATGACGGTCCGGTCGGCCATGGTGCCGTGGGCCGAGTCGAGCGCCACGAAGTACACCCGCTGGCCGTCGGCCAGGACGCCGGTGCCGTCGACGCCGGGGACCAGCGGCAGCACCGTGCTGCTGGCGTAGTGCGAGCCCGATGCTCCGGACCGCACGCGCGGATGCAGGCCGGCCGCGCGGACATCGACAAGGATCTCGTCGGGCGACGTGGCCACCGGATCGTCGACAATCGCGTACTGCGGCGGGCGATCAAAGGACGTGACGAGGGCGGCGTGCATGCTGACCTCCGTGAGAGTGAAATTTAGTTTGTGACACGAACCAATATAGTTGGTGCCACGTACTAATGTCAAGTACGCTCACCGCCATGGAAGCGGATACCTCAGACGCGGCCGAGCTCAGCCTGACCGATGCCCTCGTACAGCTGTCGTTCGCCGTGCAGGCGATCCTGGGGCGGGCCGGCGCCGATCACGACCTATCGATCATCCAGGGTCGGCTGCTCGGGATACTGCGCGACCGGGAGCCGACCATGGCCGCACTGGCCCGGTACCTCAACCTGGACAAGTCGAGCATCACCGGCTTGGTCGACCGGGCTGAGCGGCGTGGACTCGTGCAGCGGACGGCCGATCCGTCCGATGGCCGCTCCGTCCGCGTCGCGGTGACTGACAAGGGCCGCGCGCTCATCGAGCTCACCGCCGCCGAGGTCGATCGGGAGATCGCGCTGCTGGTGCGCGACCTGTCCGGACCCGAGCGCCACCGGCTCTCCGCGCTGGCCGGCCGGATCGCACCCCGGCTCTAGGACGGCGGGCCGGCCAGGTCGCGCCCCGGCTCTGGGTCCGCGGGCGGGCCGGCCTGCGCTTGACTGGATCCGGTGCGCGCGAAGATAATTTGGGTCCAAACGACCTGTTGTTGCCGACAGGGCCGGAGGCTCCGCTGGGAAGGCCATGAGCACAGCGCAGGTAGCGGGCGTAGACGTCGACACCAGGCACTGGATCGGCGGGCAGCGCGTCGGATCCGCTGACACGTTCACGGATATCTCGCCGATCGACGAGACTGCGATCGCGCACGTTGCCCGCGGCCGGACGACCGAGATCGACGCGGCCGTGCGGGCGGCCGCGGCTGCCTTCGCCGGCTGGTCGGCGACTCCGGCGGCGCAGCGGGCCGAGATCCTGCATGCGGTCGCCGATGGGATCGACAAGCGAGTCGAGGAACTCGCTCAGGTCGAGACCACGGACAACGGATCGCTGCTGCGCTCGCACCGGCGCAGCGTGATGCCGCGAGTCGCGCATAACTTCCGCTTCTTCGCCGACTGGCTCGGCCACCTGGACGGCGAGCTGCCGGATGTCAGGGAACACCGCCAGCACGTGTCCTGGTGCCCGTCCGGGGTGACCGCGGTCATCACCCCGTGGAATGCGCCGCTGATGCTGGCGACCTGGCGGATCGCGCCGGCCCTCGCGGTCGGGAACACGGTCGTGGCCAAGCCGCCCGAACTGGCTCCGCTGACCGCGAGCCTGCTGGCCGACATTGCCGCCGAAGCGGGGCTGCCCGCGGGCGTGTTCAACATCGTGCAAGGGCTCGGCCCGGAGGCCGGCGCCGCGCTGGTCGCGCATCCGGACGTGGCGCGCGTCGCGTTCACCGGCTCGGTCGCCACCGGCCGGAGCGTGGCGGCCGCGGCCGGGGCGCAGCTCACGCCGGTCTCCCTCGAACTCGGCGGGAAGTCCGCGCTGGTCGTGTTCGCCGACGCGGACATGGACCTGGCCGTCGCCAACGCGGTCGAGCAGTACGACAACGCCGGCCAGGTGTGCCTGGCCGGAACTCGCCTGCTGGTCGAGCAGCCGGTGGCCGCCGAGTTCACGCAGCGCCTGCTCGGCCGGATCGCGGCGCTCGTGCAGGGCGATCCGCGAGACGAGGCGACGAACATCGGCCCTAATGTCAGCCGCGCCCAGGTGGACCGGATTGATGGATACGTGGCCCGTTCCCTCCGTAACGGCGCGCGCGTGCTCGCCGGCGGTTCGGTAAATGCCGACCTTGGCGGGCTTTATTACCTGCCGACCCTGCTCGCGGACGCGCCGCCCGGCTCGGAGATCCTGACCGAGGAGGTATTCGGGCCGGTGCTCACCCTCCAGACGTTCGACGGCGAGGTGGAGGCAGTCGGGCTGGCCAACGGCACGAGGTACGGCCTCGCCGCGATGGTGTTCACCGGCGACCGTGATCGCGCGGAACGGGTGGCGGCACGACTGGTCGCCGGGACCGTCTGGGTGAACTGCTTCTTCGTGCGCGACCTGCGAGCCCCGTTCGGTGGCGCGCGGCAGTCGGGGATCGGCCGTGAGGGCGGCTCCTGGAGTTTCGACTTCTACGGCGACGTCAAGAACACCGTCTACGCACCGAGGGGATGGCACGCCGATGGGTGAGGTAGTAGGGGCCGGCCTGCTCGCGCACGTGCCGACGATCATGCTCCCGCGGGCCGAACGGCTGGCACTGAACGACGGCAGGGAGATCAGCCTCGTCCCCGGCCTGGAGCGTTTGCGCCGCGAGGTGTTCGAGACGCTTGAGTACGACACCGTTGTCGTGATCGACTCGCACTGGTGCACGACCGTCGAGTTCGTGATCGCCGCCCATGATCTGCGGGCCGGGCTGTTCACCTCCGATGAGCTGCCGCGGGGCATGAGCCGGGTGCCTTACGACTTTCGCGGCGACCCGGAGCTAGCGCACGCGGTGGCGGCGGCCGGCGAGAAGCACGGCACCTGGATCACCCCGATCGACGACCCGTGCCTGCCGATCCACTACGCGACCGTCAACCTGTGGGCGTACCTCGGCCGCGGCCTGGACAAGCGATGGGTCACGATCAGCAACACGGCCCAGACCGGCGACACCGAGGACTTCCTGCGCGCGGGCCGGGCCCTCGGCGAGGCCATCGCGGGCACGGACCGGAGGGTGATCGTCCTCGGGTCCGGCGCGCTGTCACACGCGTTCTGGCCGCTGCGGGAACTGCGCGAGCACGAAGCCAGCGACCCGGTCCACATCAGGACTCCGCAGGCGCGGGCCGCCGACCAGGAGCGGATCGGCTGGTTCGAGGCCGGCGATCATGCTCGCGTCCTCGACAGCATGCCCGAGTACCTGAAGGTCCGGCCGGAGGCGAAGTTCGCGCACTACCTGATGATGATCGCGGCGCTCGGTGAGCGGAGGGTAACGGCGCCGGCCCGGCAGTTCAGCGAGTACGAGAACGCGATCGGGACTGGGCAGATGCATCTCTGGTTCGATCGCCCTGCGGCAGGCTGGTCACAGTCCGGAGCGTGACGCAGAACCCGGCGCTCTCGGCCCCGGCTGACGCCGTGGCCGGCGCCTCGTGCCAGCAGAGAATTCCCTCAGGGTGGAGAGCCGATGGCCGAGTACCGCAGGATCCTGCTCGAGGGCGCGGTCGTGCAGGTCGTTCGCGACAGTGAGTACCTGGTATCCGGCGATGGCCGCCGGGTTGCCGCGTCGGAGGCCGTGCACCTGCCGCCGGTCGTGCCAACCAAGATCGTGGCCGTGCACCTGAACCACCGCAGCCGGGTCGAGGAGTTCGGGGCCAGGCTGCCCGCCGCGCCGACCTACTTCCACAAGCCGACGTCGGCGCTGGTCGGCCACGGCGGCGCGGTCGTGCGGCCGCCCAACTGCCAGTACCTGAACTACGAGGGCGAGGTCGCGATCGTGATCGGCCGCACCTGCCGGGGCGTCCCGCCGTCGGCAGCCGGCGACTACATCGCCGGGTACACGATCGGCAATGACTTCGGGCTGCATGACTTCCGCGATACCGACGCCGGCTCGATGCTACGGGTCAAGGGGTCGGACACGATGGCACCGCTCGGCCCTGGCCTGGTCACCGGCTGGGATTTCCGCGGCAAGCGGCTGCGCACCTACGTCAACGGCCGGCTGGCGCAGGACGGGTCAACCGACGAGATGCAGTGGGACATGCACTACCTGGTGGCCGACATCGCGCGCACGATCACGCTGTATCCCGGCGATGTGCTGCTGTCGGGAACCCCGGCCAACTCCCGGCCGGTGCAGCCGGGCGATCTGGTCGAGGTCGAGGTCGAGGGCCTCGGCCGGCTGACCAACCACGTCGTGGCCGGCCCGCTGCCGGTGCCCGCCGAGTTCGGGGCGCAGCCGACCGAGAGCGAGGAGGTCGTGTCGACCGCGCTCGGCGGTGACTGGGAGTTCCGCGGCATCAGGCCCCCGGCCCGGTCGTGACCGCCCTGCCCCGCCCGCCGGCGCCGAGGATGTGCCTGATCCTCAGCGAGAACTGGACGATGACCTCGGGACGGGACCTGCCCACGCTCGTTCGCTGGGCCAGGGAGGCGGAGGACGCCGGGTTCGACTCGGTCATGATCAGCGAGCACATCGTCCTGGGACCGTCGTCCGGGGCGAGCGGCGTGATGCCGAACCCGCGGGAGTACGCGCTGCCGGGCAACCAGGATCCGGCGACGCCCTGGCCGAGTTCGCTCGTCCTGCTGTCCGCGATCGCCGCGGTCACCGCGCGGATACGGCTCGTCGCCGGAGCGGTGATCGCGCCGCTGCGCCATCCGCTGCTCATCGCGCGCGAGCTTGGTTCCCTGGACCTGCTCAGCGGCGGCCGGCTTGTCGTGCTGCCGACGGTCTCCTGGCTCGAGGAGGAGTACCGGGCCCTGGGCGTGCCTTTCGGGTCCCGCGGCGATCTTCTTGACGAGCATCTGGCCGCGTGGGCCACGTTGTGGCGGGACACCCCGGCGTCGCATCCGGGGCCGCACTACCCGTTCAGTGACGTCTATTTCGAGCCTAAGGCGTTCCGGAAGTCGGGGCCGGTGCTCTGGCTCGGCGGTGCCGGGATGCACCGGCGGATGACCGACCGCATCGTCCGCTACGGCGACGGGTTCAACCCGCTGGGCGTCCCGACCGGCGAGGAGATGCAGCGGCTGCGGAAGGCGATGGCCGCGGCCGGGCGTGACATCGGCGGCCTGGAGCTGGTCGGGGGCACCCGCGCTGTGTTCCCCGACGGCCACAGCCCGGCCGATCTGGGCCAGGCCCTGGCGGGCATCCCGGCTCAGCTCGAGGCCGGCTTCACGACGTTCTGCATCAAGCCGTCGCAGTTCACCGACGATCCCGGCGACGTCCGCCGGCTGTGCGACGACATCATCCGGCGTGTAGGCCGGCTGGCGGCGCGCTGACCGCGCGCGACCGACAGCTCCGTTTTCAGGCCGGGCGGGCCGCGTCGCGGCGTACGTGGGGCGCCCCGGGCACGCCTCGTTCCCCTATCGTGCGCCTTGGCTGTCAGGCACCCGCGCCACTCCAGGAGGCCTCGCCGGCCGCCGTAATCTCTTCGTCCTCACCGACGATCAGGTGGCTGTGGCTGAGGCCCGTGACGCCGCTGACAAGGAGCGCGAGTGCCAGCGCCTCGAGGGCCAGGTCCCCGGTGGCCGCCTGGAAGTGCTCGCCGAACAGGAACATGCCGAGCAGGCTCGCGGCCAGCGGGTCAAGGATCGTGAAGCCGGGCTGGGACGCGGCGAGCGGCCCGGCCGCCAGGGCGTGCGAGGCCAGCAGCAGGCTTGCCGCCCCGGCGCCGATGAGGACGTACACCGACCAGTTAGTGAAGATCGCGGCGGGCCCGTTGCCGAGGTGGGAGCTGAACTCCTTGATCACGGCGGCTACGAAGCCCCAGGCCACGCCCGTTGCGGCGCCGAGGATCGCCGCGCGCTGCGAGGGGGACGCTGAGGGCCGGCGGCCCAGCCCGAACGCCAGCGCGAGCGCGACGAGCACCACCGCGAGCGTCACGAACCCGGCCAGTAGCCACATCGACGCCGGCGCGTGACTGCGCCCGCCGGACGGCGAGGCGGCGAACAGGAACAGGCCGAGCCCGGCCGACATCGCGGCCGCGGCGAGCCAGTCCCGCCGCTTGACGGTGCGAGAGCCGAGGACCGCCATGTACCCGAACACGAACAGCAACTCAAGCGAGAGAATCGGCTGGACCAGCGCCAGGGCTCCGTAGTGCAGGGCGGAGAGCTGGAACACGAAGCCCAGGATCATGCTGGCGATGCCCAGCAGCCAGATCGGCCGGCGGGCGAGCCGGAAGAGGAGCCAGACATCAAGGCCTTTCGTCTGGCTGGTGCTCTTGGCGCCGAGTCGCTGGCACACTGACGACGTAGCCGTGCAGACACTCGCGGCCAGCGCCAGGGCGATCGCCTTGTCCATGTCCTCCCGCCGCCCAGCCGAGCTTGGTGGGGTCCCCTCGGCGTCGACCTCGCCGCCCCGCAGCGAGGTGCTCACGCCCACTGTGCCAAGCCCCAGTGACATTCGGCTACCGTTCACCTATAACCCAGATGCCGCCGCATGATTCCGGGATCTGACGTCCTTTTTCTGAGAAAGATCCTGCAGGGTGCCGTGGCGGCTGCCGCTGCCAGTCGAAGGGGCTGTTGATGCCGCGGTCGCACGGGATCGGGCGAGTGCCGTTCGCCCGTCGGCCGGGGGCCTGATCGTGCGCGCCGTACTCGCGACCGCTCCGGTTAGCCCGGAGGTGGAGAACGAGGACTTCGCCGCGGTGACGCCGTCGGCGGCGGTGTTGCTGGACGGTGCGGGGACGCCTGCTCGGCTCGGCACCGGCTGCGTGCACGGCGTCGCCTGGTACGCCAGGACCCTCGGCACGGTGCTGTTGTCGCTGATCGCAGCAGCCGACTCGGGCACGCTGGCCGACTGCCTGTACGCCGCCATCGGCGAGGTCAGGTCGCGGCACGAGGGCACCTGTGATCTGTCCCACCTGGGCACTCCGGCCGCGACCGTCGTCGCGATCCGGATTCGCCGGGACGAGCTTGAGCACCTCGTGCTGTCCGATTCCGTGCTGGTACTGGCCCGCGACGGCGTGAATCAGGTCGTGACCGATCAGCGAATCGAGGCCGCCGCCCGTCGGCACCGCAGTCTGTATGACCGGGTGCCAGTCGGCACACCTGGGCGCGATGCCGCGTTCCGCGAGTACGTCCAGACGGTCCGTGCGATGAAGAACACGCCCGGCGGGTACTGGGTCGCGTCGGCCGATCCCGAGGCGGCGCGGCATGCGGTCTGCGGTTCCACCGCGCTGGCCGGGCTGCGCGCGGCGCTACTGCTCAGCGATGGCGCCAGCCGCCTGGCTGACCTGTTCGGACTTGTGTCGTGGGACGAGCTTGTTTCGCTCGTCGTGGAGGCCGGCCCGGCGGAGCTCATCAGCCAGGTCCGCAGGGCCGAGGCCTCCGACCCTGACGGTTCTCGCTGGCGGCGGGGGAAGGCAGTCGATGACGCTACCGTCGTCTGCTGCGACCAGCTGGCGCCCTAGCCGCCCGCGCCGGCCCCTGCTCGCGACAAGGGCGGAGGTGCCGCGCTGCGATAGTTCGCACCATCAAACGGCTGTGCAGGTCACCACCCCAGGTACGCCATCACCTCCTGAGTAACGACGCCGATGGGGCGGTCGTTGCCGATGACGAGGTCCTCGACGCCGTTGCCCTCAGCGGCCGCTATCGCGGCCGTCGCCGCCTTGAGGTCGTCGCGGCGACCGCTGGTGACATCGTGGGCCAGCCGCCGCTGGATCTCGGCCAGTCCGACCGTGAGGCGGACCACCTGGAGCGGCAGGCCCAGCGCCCCCCGGATGCTCTGCACCTGGCTGGTGCTGCGGACGAAGTAGGCCAAGACAAACAGGCAGACGCCGGCCCGCTGGTAGTTCGCTGCCACCGCGGCCAGATTTTGCAGCAGCAAGTCGAACTCGCTCGCGTGCGCACCGGCGTCGGGACCGGCCCAGCTGAGATAGTCCAGGTCGAGCAGCGCGTACCGCTCGCCGCGCTGCTCGAGCAGGTAGGCGATCTCCTCGGCGACTGAGCTCTTGCCCGAACCGTAAACGCCGGTGAGCAGTACACCCTCACGT
>JASIBJ010000210.1 GCA_030045215.1 Streptosporangiaceae bacterium
ACTCGGGCCGAACGGAGCCGGAAAGACGACCGCGGTCAGGATCCTCGCCACCCTGCTGCGGCCCGACAGCGGGCGCGCCTATGTGCTCGAGCGTGACGTGGTCAGCCAGGCGCAGCGCGTTCGGGAGGTGATTGGCCTCACTGGCCAGTACGCGGCGGTCGACGACCTGATCTCGGCCAGGGAGAACCTTTACATGATCGGCCGGCTGCTCGGACTGCGGCCCCGAGCGGCGCGCGCCAGGAGTTCTCAGCTGCTGGACGCGTTCGGGCTGGCCGGCGCGGCCGCGGGCAAGGTCAAAGACTACTCGGGCGGCATGCGAAGGCGGCTTGATCTAGCCGCAAGCCTCGTCGGCGAGCCCGCCGTGCTGTTTCTGGACGAGCCGACCACAGGGCTGGACCTGGCCAGCCGCAACGAGCTCTGGGACGTGATACGCAACCGTGCGGCGGCCGGCACCACCGTGCTGCTGACCACGCAGTACCTCGAGGAGGCGGACCGGCTGGCTGGCCAGATCATGGTGATCGACCATGGCGTGACGGTTGCGCAGGGCACGCCGGCCGAGCTGAAGAGCCTGGCCGGCGGCCAGGTACTTGAGATACGACCACTGCGACCCGACGACCTGCAGGCGGCGGCTCTCGTCCTTGGTGAGCTGACCGGGACGAGCCGGCCCGCCGCCGACGGCGACCTGCTGACCGTGCACGTTCCCGACGAGGCCATGGTGACCGCGGCCGCCCGCGGCCTCGACTCTGCGGGCATTCCCGTGAGCCACCTCGCCATCCGGCTGCCCAGCCTGGACGAGGCATTCCTGGCAATCACCGGCCACCGTGCCGATACCGAGGCCGAGACCGGCACTGCGCTGCACGGAGCCACCTGATGATGCTGACCCAGACGGCCGTGATGGCCAGGCGCAACCTGCTGCACGTGCTTTCCGACCCGCAGCAGATGATCGGGATGAGCGTGCAGCCGCTGATGTTCCTGCTGCTGTTCGTCTACGTGTTCGGCGGCGCTATCTCCGGCTCCACCACCCGATACCTGGAGTTCCTGCTGCCGGGCCTGCTTGTGCAGGGAGTCGGCTTCGGCACGATGCAGACCGCGCTCGGGCTGAACGCTGACTTCCAGCTCGGCCTCATCGACCGGTTCAGGTCGCTGCCAACGGCGCGCTCGGCGGTGGTGGCGGGCCGGGTCACCGCCGATATCGCGCGCACGGCGTGGAGTTCGCTGATCATCGTGGGCGTCGCCGTGGTCCTCGGCTTCCGATTCCACGGCGGGCTGCCGGGTGCGCTCGGGGCCGCGGGCCTGGTGCTTGCCCTCGGCGTGGCCATGTGCTGGGTGATGGCCTTTCTCGGCGTCTGGCTGCGGAGCCCGGAGTCCGTGCAGGCCACGGGCTTCATGGTGGTCATGCCGCTGACATTCGCCAGCTCGGTGCTGGTGCCCGCGGCCAGCATGCCTGGCTGGCTCCAGGCGTTCGTTAAGGTCAACCCGATCACGATCTTCGCGGACGCCATGCGCGGCCTCATGCTCGGCGGGGCGGTCGCGACCCCGCTCCTGCAAGCCGTCGCCTGGATCGCCGGACTATCGGCGGTGTTCGGTGCGCTGACGGTCGGCCGGTACCGACGCCGGGCGTGACGGAGCCGGCGGCACGGTTCGCGGTCGAGCCCTGGGCTATCCGGCGGTAGCGGCCGCCCCGAGGCCCCAGGCCACGGCCGCCGTCACGCCGGCCTGCCCGGCCGACGCCGGGAGCAGCGACTGCGTCGCCCCGGTCAGCGGGTTGAGCCAGAGGAGCGAGGAACTGCCAGGGCAGCTCGTCTGGAGCACGAGCAGCCGGCCGTCCGAGCTGCCCACGATGTCGCTGTAGTTGCCGGTACCGCCGGGAACCGTGAGCTGGGTCGCCGAGCTAGCCTGGGTCACGTCCATGATCGCGAGCCCGCCGGGGCCGCTGGGCGCGCCCGAGCACTGGGCACTACTTGTCGTCGTCGCGTAAACGTGGCCCGCCGCCATCCACGCGCCGGTGAAGAACCCGACGCCGGCCGGGCTTCCTGACGCGAGGGTAAGAGGCGTCGGGGTGGCGCCGTCGTCGGGCACCAGCCAGAGCCGTAGCTGCAGGCCGATCGGACCGGGTGCGCTGCAGTCAGCAAGGATCGTGTCCTGGTTCCACCAGCTGACCGGAACGCAGGACGGCGGGTTGCCGCTGCCGGGCACGTGCAGTCTGCGGATCAGCCCGCCGGCGTTGCTCACCAGCTGCATCTCGTCGCCGCGCAGCCCCCAGACGGCCATGATCCCGGTCGGCGAACTGAGGGCACCGCAGATCGACGACGCGCAGACACTGGGCAAGGTGCCCTGGACCGGCCTGCGCACATCGGTCGCCAGTGTCTCCTGCAGCTGTCCACTCAGGTTGTACCGCTGAAGCTTGTTGAAGACCGGGCCCTGGCGCACCGCCAGGATGTTGAGGCCGTCGGGCCGGGTAAATCCTGCGGCCGAGACCCCGCTCGGCAAGGTCAGCGGCACCACCTGCCCGCCACCAGGAAGTCCGTGCAGCGTCAGCAACTGGTAGCCACCGCTGCCAGCGAACAGCGCGCTGTCGGTGGAGCCCGACCAGGCCAGCAGCTGGGGGTTGGAGCCGGAGGGCCACTGGTAGATCTCGTACTTGCCGCCCTCCGGGTCCACCAGAAAAGTCGTCGTGCTGCCGCCGGTCGGCTGGCCGCCGGGGTTTGGCTGCCCGGTCGAGACGTCGGCGAGCGTCCAGCCTGACCGCACTATGGACCACGGGACCGCGGTGAGGGTGCCCGTGTGACCGGCCGGAAGCATACGCGGGGCGGTCTGCTTAGTGACCGGAGCGGTCGGGCCAGTACTGGCTGACGGGCTGGCCCCGCTCCGGCCAAACGCGAGGTAGGCGACCCCGCCGACGACCAGCAGCGCGATCACGGCCACGATCGCGATCAGCCGTCGGTTCCCGCCCGCCTGGCCGGGCCGCGAACGCGAGCCGGGGACAGCGTCGGCCGGAGAGTCGGAGCCCGGGCCGGCAGTTGGTTCCAGCGGCCAGGCCGGATCGGCACCAGCGCCAGCCGGCCAGGCTGTCCCGGCGCCCGCCGCGCCGCCTGCCAGCGCCGCGGTTGGCTGGGCAGCCGCTGCCTGATACGGGGCTGCCTCGTATGGGTTCTCGGGGCGGCCAGATGCGCCGTTGCCGCGGCCGGTTACCGCGCCTTCGGAGTCTGGTACCCGCGATCCCGCCCCAGCCCGCGGCCGGTACATCCCTGGCCAGGTCCCGCTGTCGGAGGGCGGCGGCGGCCCGGCCGGCTGGGCCCGGCGTCGCTCGAAGGCTTCCTTGGCGGCATCCAGCACCCACCCCGCCGGGTCCCGGTAGCCGGAGACCTCGTACCACTGCTGGTAAGCCCGCGCGTAGGCCTCGCGGATAGCGTGATCGGCCTGGGGATCTCCGGCCGCCAGCGCGTGCATCTGGCTGGTGACGCTGGACACGGTCCTGGCGTAGAAGGCGTCGAAGGTCTCAGGCTGGCGCATCCGCATCTCCCACCGCTCTGCCCCGAGGCAGAAGCTTGCCAGGTCTTGCCCTGGAACTGCACACCATCGGCGAAAGCGACGCGGCACGCCCAGATCGTTACTTAACCGATGAATCTGCTGGGGAGAGCGAGGACAGACTATCGGCTAGCTCACGTCGTGTTCGACCCATACGTTGGGCTCGACGTAGACGGCGTGGTCATGCTCGACGTCGCAGTGCACTGGCACCACGGCTTCGGGCACGATGACGTCTCCGGTCCGATCGAATGGCAGCCCGGTCCACTCCCGCCACTCCGCCAGCGAACCGACCATCACCATCGAGGCCGGGGCCGGGCGCAGGATGCGGCCGCCGGCCCGCACGTGCACGCGCAGCCACGGGTCCACGGGGAGCCCGTCGTCGCGCGTCATCGTGATGTACTCCGACATCGGCAGGTGCGGGTACTGGTGCTTGGCATTCGGCCGGACCGGCGCCACTAGCGTGGACAAGCCCGCCGCACGCACCGCTGCGCGCACCGCCGCGAGCATGTCGTGCGACAACCCGGTGCCCTGATGAGCCCGGCCGATCGCGATCTCCACCGCCGAGGCGATGTCCGGCGCCTGACCCTGGAGCTTGTCGTTGAAGGCCCAGATCGTGACCCGGTCCAGGCCGCCGTCCGGCAGCGTGCCCCGGTTTGGCCGGTCAAGCGCGAACGCCAGGGCCCGGCCAGTGGCCACCACCGCATCGTTCTGGTCGGTCGCCACCACGCACAGGTGCGGGAACGTCGGCGCCACCTGCCAGTAGAGCGCGTTTGCGACCGGGTCGCGGCCCATGAATTCCGGCCAGGTGGAGTCCACCTCGTAGACCCGGTCGATCAGGTCGGGCCGCTGGTCGAGACGGTGGATCGTGATGGCGGACACGGCTCGTTACGTTATAGGGCCAAACCGGCCGGTCGCACCGCGTTTTCCGGTCGGCGTCGGCTCGCGCTGGCAGTGAATGGCTCTGGGCAGGACAGCGTCCGCGGACGCGGCGGGAGTCCCTGCGAACAGGCAGAAGCCCGACCCGCGATAATCGCGTCGTGCCTGATATTCACCCCGATGCCGTCATCGACGCACTGGCCAGCGACCCGAAGCTCAGGGGTTTCGTGCGCGACGGCAGGATCGAGAAGATCCCCGCGAAGCTGTCGCGGCGCCGCGAGCTGCTCGACGTCGTTGCCCAGGGGTTCGAGCCGGGCGTGCGGTATCCCGAGCCCGTGGTGGACGACTTCTTGCGTAAGCTCCATCCCGACCACGCCGCGCTGCGCCGTTACCTGGTGGACGAGGAGTTCCTCGACCGCGCCAGCGGTGAGTACTGGCGGATCGGCGGAACCACCCAGACGTCGTAGGCCGCGGTCCGACCCGCGTCCGCCGGGATAAAACCCGCTCAGCTCAGTCTGGCCAGGCGCGCGATGGCCGCGTCAATCCGCTCGTCGGTAGCGGTGAGGGCGACCCTGACGTGGCGGACGCCGGCCGGGCCGTAAATCTCCCCTGGGGCGACCAGGATCCCTAGCTCGGCCAGCTTGGAGACCGAGGCCCAGCAGTCCAGTCCCTCATGTGAGGCCCATAGGTAAAGACCGGCCCCGGAGTGCTCTACCGCCCATCCGGCGGCCTCGAGCGCCGGACGCAGCCGTGCCCGACGGGCCGCGTACCTGGCCCGCTGGTGCTCGGCGTGGTCATCGTCGGCCAGCGCGGCGGCCATGGCGGCCTGTATCGGCGCCGGGACCATCATCCCCGCGTGCTTCCTGATCTCGAGTAGCTCGGCCACGAGCGCCGGGTCTCCGGTCACGAACCCGGCCCGGTAACCCGCGAGGTTAGACCGCTTGGACAGGGAGTGCACGGCCAGCAGGCCGGCGTGGGACCCGTCGCAGACATCCGGATGCAGCACCGACAGCGGCGTCGTCTCCCAGCCGAGGTCTATGTAGCACTCATCCGAGGCGAGCACCGCCCCGTGCTCCCGCGCCCAGCCGACGACCTTGCGCATGTGCCCGGCCGGCAGGACCTTCCCGGTCGGGTTGGAGGGAGAGTTCAGCCAGGCTAGCCGGACTCGCTGGGGGCCGATTGAGACTAGCCCGTCGGTGGCCACCGGCCGGGCACCAGCTAGCCGAGCGCCGACGTCATAGGTCGGATAGGCCAGTTCAGGGAACACGACGATGTCGGACGGCCCGCAGCCAAGTAGCGTCGGCAGCCAGGCGATGAACTCCTTGGTCCCGATCACCGGCAAGATTGCGTCCGGCGGGACCGTGACGGCGTGCCGGCGGGCCAGCCAGCCCGCCGCTGCCTCCCTGACGGCCGCTGTCCCGGCGGTCGCCGGGTAGCCCGGCGAATTGGCCGCGCCGGCCAGCGCCTCCATCACGACGCGCGGGACCGGGTCGACGGGCGTGCCGACCGAGAGATCGACGATCCCGCCCACGTGGGCGCGCGCGATCCGCGCGTCCGTGGCCAGGGCGTCCCAGGGGAAGGCCGGCAGCCGGCTAGCCAGCGTCGGCGGGGTCTGCGAGCCGGCGGCCGGGGTCGCGGGCGCCGGCTCTGTGCTGCGCACTCTGCCCGGCCAGGATGACGCTATTCGGCCGCCTGCGGCGGCAGCGCGGCCACGAGCGGGTGGTCGGCGTTGATCTTCCCGGTCTTGGATGCGCCGCCAGGCGAGCCAAGATCATTGAAGAACTCCACGTTGGCCTTGTAGTAGTCCTTCCACTGATCCGGCACGTCGTCTTCGTAGAAGATGGCCTCAACCGGGCAGACGGGCTCGCAGGCGCCGCAGTCCACGCACTCATCCGGGTGGATGTACAGCATCCGCTCGCCCTCGTAGATGCAGTCGACCGGACACTCTTCGATGCAGCTCTTGTCGAGCACATCGACGCAAGGCTGAGTGATGATGTACGTCACTTCTGAGCTCTCCTCTTCGCTTCCGCGCCCCTGCTGCACTCAGCAGTCCTACTGCACTCAGCGGTTCGACTGACCCAAGTGTTGCGGCTTAACACCAGTATCGGTTTCCCTGCGGATCGCGGCGCAAGGGCCCGGTCCCCTGGGGATGGCAGGCTATCAGCCAAACACCACGGTAGTAGCCAGGGCCGGCGCCTGCGCCACCGACCGGGACGAGGACGAAAGCGAGGAAGGAGAGGAGGAGCCACTCCTGGCTCGCTGGCGGACCCAGCTACCCGAAGCCTGGGTGGCAAACCACTCATAACCCAGGTACCGGACATCGCTGATGCCATAGCTGCTGGCATGTGAGATGAGCCAGGCCGCCACCGCCCAGCCCAGGCTGGACCGGTCCACCCGGATCGCCATCGCCGGGTCGTCGGCCCGATCGCTCCGCAGATAGCCGAATGCGCTGGTCAGAGCGGCTGCAGCCGCCGCTAGCCGCGGCTTGCCGGTCGGGCTGGCGTAATAGCAGGACAGCGCGTGCGGCTCGACGCCGTAGAACGCGCTGGCGAGCTGGGCGCCCACGGTCGCGTACTGGTCGTAGGCATAACCATCGGCGCTGCGCTGGACCGCCTGGGCCGCCTCGTAGACCGGCATCCGCAGGTAGCCAGGGACGGCCACCAGGGCCGCGAAGAATCGGCCGGAGGCATAGACCGGGTTCATGATCTCCTGCGGCGTGCCCCAGCCCATTGACGGCCGTTGCTGGAAGACGCCGAGCGAGTCGCGGTCGCCGTAATTCAGATCGGCCATTTTGGATTCCTGGAGCGCGGCCGCGTACGCGATCGTCACCGCCCTGATGGGCAGGTCGTGCCGGGCCGCCACGCCGGCGATGGTCGCGGCGATGGCGGCCTGACTGACAGTCAGCGGCAGCGGCTGCCTGTCGGCGACGGCCGTGCACGAGGTCGGTTGCGGGATCAGCGGAACGTGCTTGACCTTCACCACGTAGTAGACGCCCGCCACGATAAGCAGTACTACGAGTGCCGCGGCCACGCGGGCCAGCCGCGACGAGCGGACCGGCTGCGGGCTGTTCGGCACGGTACGAAGCTACCCTCTCCTCGCGACGCTAGGCTGCGTCCCCATGAACGCTTTGCCTGACGAGTCGGCTTCGGCCGATGCCACCAGCCCCCCTGCCCCGGCTTCGCCGTTGCCATCGGTCATCGACGAGCTATGGGATCGGCGGGCCGACCTAACTCCCGACGACACGGTGGCTTCCGAGCAGGTGGTGGCCGCTGTCGACATGATCGACTCGGGCCGGGCGCGCACCGCGTGGGTGGCCGGCGATTCCGGCCAGGTCGTGGTCGATGAGCGCGCCAAGCGGGCGATCCTGCTGGCATTCCGCGTCCTGCCGATGGTCGAATCCCAGGTTGGCGATTTCCGCTACAACGACCGCGTGCCGCTGACGACGCGGCTCGACGGGGTTCGGGCGGTGCCTGGGTCGATCGTTCGCTGGGGGGCCTACGTGGCGCCGGGTGCGGTGCTGATGCCGTCGTTTGTCAACATCGGCGCTTACGTCGACTCCGGCACGATGGTCGACACCTGGGCAACGGTCGGCTCGTGTGCTCAGATCGGCAGGAACGTGCACCTGGCCGGCGGCGTGGGCATTGGCGGCGTGCTCGAGCCGCCCAACGCCGTTCCCGTGGTCATCGAGGATGACGCATTCATCAGCTCGCGCTGCATGGTCGTCGAGGGGGCGAGGGTCCGGGCCGGGGCCGTGCTCGGTGCCGGCACCATCCTCACGAAGACAACGCACGTGATTGACGTGCAGACCGGCGAGGAACTGGCGCGCGGTGAGGTGCCGGCCTGGTCGGTTTGTGTCGGCGGCACCCGGACGAGGAAATTCGACGGCGGTGAGTTCGGCCTGCCGTGCGTGCTCGTGCTCAAGCGGTTGCCAGAAGGCAGCGCCCACGACAAGGCGGCGCTCAACGAGATTCTGCGCGATCACGGGGTTAGCGGCTGATTCGAGCGGAACGAGGTGGTCGCCGCCAGCCACGGGTTCGCCGGCGAGTGCGGTCCTGGCCACAGGATTGTGCCAGCTACCTTAGCGGGCATGAGCCTCAACTCCGAGTCCCGGCGGCGGCTGCGCCGGCAGGGCCCAGCCACGCTGCGTGGCAAGCACATCCCGAAGACCACGACGGACCAGCGCCTGCTCGACTGGCGCGGGCCCAGCGACTGGGTGCATACCGATCCGTGGCGGGTGCTGCGCATTCAGGCCGAGTTCGTGGAGGGCTTCGGGTTGCTGGCCGAGCTGGGCCAGGCCGTATCGGTGTTCGGCTCGGCTCGCTCGCCGGTCGGCAGCGCCGAGTATGAGTGCGCCGAGTTGATTGGCGCCGGGCTGGCGAAGGCCGGCTATGCGGTGATCACCGGCGGGGGCCCAGGGGTCATGGAGGCCGCCAATAAGGGCGCCGTCAGCCAGGGCGGCGTGTCGGTCGGTCTCGGCATCGAGTTGCCGCTGGAGCAGGGCCTCAACGAGTACGTCGAGATCGGGCTGGAGTTCCGGTATTTCTTCGTGCGCAAGACGGTGTTCGTCAAGTACTCGCAGGCGTTCGTGGTGCTGCCTGGCGGCTTCGGCACCCTGGACGAGCTATTCGAGGCGGTTACGCTCGTGCAAACCGGCAAGATCACGCAGTTCCCGATCGTTCTCGTCGGCAGTGAGTACTGGCGCGGGCTGCAGGACTGGATCACCGGCACGCTGCTGGCCGAGGGCAAGATCTCGCCTATGGACCCCGAGCTGCTGAGGGTTGTCGACGACCCGGCCGAGGTGGTTCGGATCATCGTTGACGCCCACAGCCAGGGCACTGGCCGCCGCAACGGCTACGACATGACCTGAGCTGAGCGTTCCGGCCGGGCGGGTTCAGGCGGGCGCGGCGGAACGGTCTGCGAGCGCCCGGCAC
>JASIBJ010000211.1 GCA_030045215.1 Streptosporangiaceae bacterium
GCCGGGTGTGTCATGAGTCGCCAGGAAGAAGGCGCAGTTATCGGACACCCGATGAGCCTGCTGCATGTTGTGCGTGACGATCACGATCGTGACCTGATCGGACAGTTCGGCGATGGTCTCCTCGATCTTGTTGGTCGACGTAGGGTCCAGCGCGGAGCACGGCTCGTCCATCAGCAGCACGTCCGGCGCGATCGCGAGCGACCTGGCGATGCAGAGCCGCTGCTGCTGGCCGCCCGAGAGGGCGCCGCCGGGCGAGCGGAGCCTGCGGTGCACTTCCTGCCACAGGCCGGCCCGGCGCAAGCTGTCCTCGACGAGGTCGCTGGTGTCACGAACCTTGATGCCGCTGAGCTTCAGCCCGCTGGCGACGTTGTCATAAATCGACATTGCCGGGAACGGGTTGGGCTTCTGGAAGACCATCCCGATCCGTCGCCTTACCTCGGCCGGCCGGACGACCGGTTCGTAGATGTCGCGCCCGCCGAGCAGCACCTGGCCGGCCAGCTGCGCGCCCTGCACCATCTCGTGCATCCGGTTCAGGATCCGCAAGAACGTGGACTTGCCGCACCCGGAAGGGCCGATCAGGGCGGTCACCTTGCCGGGTTGCATGTGCAGCGAGACCCGTTCCAGCACCTTGTGTCCGCTGAACCAGGCCGACACGTTGCGGGCTTCGAGGCCGAACAGCTGCTGGTCGCCGGGCGACAGGACCGCGGTGTCATAGCCGTCTTGTGGTGCCCGCGATCCCATCTCCCTGATGTGCGGCAGGTAATCCTGCTCGTTCGCTGAGTCCGTCATCGCGGCCGCTCCGCTCGGTCCATCGGTCGTCATCATTCGTCCGTCACGTTCTGGCTCGGCTAGAAGAGGTTCGGCAATACGGCGGCGAAATTCTCGTACAGGTTCCAGACGACCGCCAGCACGGCCGGGACCAGGACGAAGTAGACCGGCCACACCGACCATCGCACCGCCGCGATGGCGCCGCCAACCGACACAATCACGAGCGCCAGTCCCCAGACCATCGTGACCGCCAGCGCGCTGTCGTCGCCCGCCATGGCCTGCTCGTCCGGCGCTATGGCCGGCAGTACGGCCGGACCGTTCTGCGGCGCCGAAACCAGGTCGGCGTCCACCTCCAGGTAGTAGGAAGGCACCAGCGGCGAGCTCGCCGTCAGCAGCACCAGCCGATTGAGCGAGCTGTCGTGCACCGGATGCTGGCTGCCGCCGATCGCCGCGACCTTGTAGACGAACGTGCCTTGCTGAGTGACCGCGACAATCTCGTCTTTCGGTCGGAGCTGGTCGAGCCGGCCGAACGGCGCCCCGAACGTCGCCCGGCGTCCGTAGACCACCGAAAGGCCTGCCTGCCCGGGCAGCGGCGTATCGCGCAGATGACCGGGTCCGAGCGTCAGCTGCTCCGGCGCGGTCCCCTGAACGACGACAAGGTCGTGGATGCCGATGCTGGGGATGTCCAGGACCGCCACCGGCGCGCCGAGTGCGGTGCGCCCGAGCGGGCCGTACGGCCCGAGCGGGCCCAGGTCCTGGCTGAGCTCGTACCGGAACGTCGTGAACAGTCTGGCCTGGGAACCTGACTCCTGAATGCCGGAGAGCCCGAACAGGTAGCCGACGAAACCGAGCAGCAGCACCGCCAGCACGAGCATGCTGGCCGCAGCGCAGCGGGCGATCGAGACCGGACCCGGCGCGCTGCCGGGCCGGGCCGGCGCCTCAGCGGGCGAAGCGATCGCCGTCACTGGCGCGCCTGACGCCGTCGGCGCAGCACCATGTAGATCGCCGGCGGGGCAATGACGACCGCTAGCAACTCCAGCGCTGTCATCACCCCGAGCATGGCCGAGCTGCTGCTGTCGCTGGCCAGGTTCACGACCTGGCCGGTCACCGGGCCTTGCGGAGCCGCGTTCGGGCCGGTGTTGCTGCCCGAGTTGCCGCTCGTGGTGCCGGTCGATGTCGACGACGACGGGTTCGCGTTCGGCTTGCCGGAACTATTCGGATTGCAGGTAAGCGGCGAGCCAATCTTCTCGCACTTGTTCGGGTAGGGCGCGTCGTCGAGGACGATGAGCTGGCCGTCCCGGAGGGTCGGGTTGTCGCAGTTGGCCATGCTCGGCGCCGGCACTGCGCCAGGGATCTTGCTCGACTGCAGCAGCCCGCCCACGACCAGGTTAAGCGGCAGCGGCGAGTAGCCAAGCTCGGCCGAGTACTGCTGGCCGGCGCACAAGAAGTAGTCGATGTAGGTGCTCAGGGTGGCGCCCGCGCCGTTGCTGAAGATCGAGGGGATAGCGGTCCCGACTCTCGGGACGATCAGGTAGCTGTAGCTCGACAGCGGGTACGACCGCGGATCGGTGAACGTGTAGACGTAGTCGAGGTCTTGCTGCAGGAAGTTGGGGCTGCTTGGATCCTCGTTGATGATCGCCTTCGTCAGTGCCACCGCCACGTTCGAGGCGCTCGGCTGGACGTAGTAGCCGGCCGGGTTCAGGACCGACACGACCGGATAGTGCGAGTTCAGCGCGTACGCGTACTCGTCGTAGCCGATAGCTCCCTGGCCGTAGCTGGCGCTGATGTAGGAGGCGACGTTGTTGGAGCCGTTCTGGGACACGACAGCGCCCCAGTCGCCGGGGTAGAACTCGGTCTCGATGCACGGGTGGCCAGCGGTGCCGACGCGGCCGTTCGTTATCTTCGCGCAGAACGCGTTCCAGAGGGACGGGTACATGTGCGACATCCACCTGGTGAAGAAGTAGGTTGCACCCGAGCCGTCGGACCGGACCACGGGAATGATCGGAACGTTCGGCAGCTGCGCGCCGTAGTCGTGAGTGATCTCGGGGTTGTCCCAGTTCGTGATGACGCCCGTGAAGATCTTTGCGATCGTCTCGCCTGACAGCCGCAGGTTGGTGATCAGGTGACCGCCCACATCCAGGTGGTACATGAAGGCCGTGCCGCCTGCCGTGTCGGGGACGTAGGAGTACCCGTAGGGCGAGTGCTCGGCACCACTGAGGTCGAATGGGTCCGTGCCGTTGCGGAACGGCGGGTCAGACGCCGCGAAGTCGTCGGTCCCGTTCATGTAGTCGTCGCGACCGGCCGCCGACCCATCCGGATTGAACTGGATGGTGATTCCGTTCGCGTGCAGGTTCTGCGCCCACTGGGTCAGCGCCACGGAAGCCCAGCTCGAGCCCGAACCGAAAATAGGCGTGTAGCTGGTGCCCGCCAGCGCTGGTGACATTGGCACCAGGGCGGTCAACGTGACCGTCGCCAGCAGCAGCACTCTGCGCGCGGTGGGGCGCAGGCCGATCTTCATGATGTGCTCCTCTTCGGCAGCCTCAATCTCGGCAGCCTCATTCTTCGCAGCCGTGCGAGCCCGGCGATGCCGCCCTGCCCGATGACGATCGACATCGAGGCACCCACGCCGAGCAGCCCGCCGACGATGAGCAGCGCGGGTACGGCATACCGGGCTGAGCCGGAGGTGCTCGGGTTGGCTACGTAACCCAGGTGGACGGCCGGGGCGCTGCTCGTGGGGCTAGGCGACGCTGTCTTGGACGGCGCCAGGTTGCTCCGAGCCTTCTTGGGGTTCCCGGTCTGATCGAGCACCTCGGTCGCCGCCTTCAGGGTCTCGGCCCGCATCTGCGCCGTCAGCGGAAGGTAGCCGGGCGGAAGGTTTCCCGGCAGCAGTCCGGGCTGCTGGCCCTCGTTGGCGACGAAGTCCAGCCATTCCGCGATCTTCGCGGCCTTCGCCCTGGAGATGCCGCCGGTCGGCACCATCGCGTAGACGACCATCGTCAGCGGATAGGCGTCCCAGGCCGCCTTGCTCGTGTTCGTGAGGTTGACGCTCTCGGTGATGTGGTTTTGCCGGTTCGTGACCATGTCGTGTTCCACGGCCGCGAGCATCCCGGCGTCGGTGGGGGCGACGTAGTTTCCTGACGCGTTCTGCAGGGAGGCGGTCGGGAACAGGAACGCCGACGCATCGCCCTCGTCCAGGATGGCGAACAGGTCACGCGTTCCCGGGATTTCTGGCGCTAGCGCGTCGTAGTTGCCGTACTGGTCGACCTGGGTCTCGGTGCCAGGGAAGTTGTTCGCCAGCTGATAGGACACGACCGAGCTGAGCGGGAATACCGGCGAATACAAGTGCGAGTACAGGAGGTTGGGGTCCATCGCGGTGAGCGTCTGCGTCGGCAGCTGAATGCCGACGTAGTCGGCGTTGATGTGCTCGCCGTCGGCAAACATGCCTGCCGCGAAGTCCTTAGCCTCCTGGTTGGCGGCGATCCAGCTCGTCAGCTGCCAGGTCATGTCGCTGAGGCCTGACAGGACGGTCGGCACGACCCAGTCGGTCTCGGCCGGCTGCACTCCCCGGTTGAGGTGGGTGAATTCGGGGTCGACGAGAATGCTGGCCGGATCGTAGTCGACGGCGTTGTCGCACTGGCCGGCCGACAGCACCCCGTCGCTGCAGGCAGTGTCGGAAAAGTCGTAGGACTCGGTGATCAGCTTGAGCACCAGGCGAGGGTCAAGCCGGATGTGGTTGACCGGCAGCCCCGTGGTCGGGTTGTCGATCCAGAACGCGACCGACTCGGCCGTTATCGCGACGGGAGCGTACGTGTAGGGGTACTTCGACGTCCCCGAGCCCGGGTAGGTGGTCAGCGCAACGTCGTCCATCCCGTCCTGGAAGTCCTCCCTGGCCAGCGGCTCGTTCTGAGCCGAGTCGTACTGGATGCTGACCGGGTCGGTGGCGGTGCACAGCGCAGTCTGCCAGGAGTTCATGGCTATCGCGGTCATGGGCGAGCCGATGACCGTGAAGTTCGGAGCACGTATCGGGCAGCCGGTGACAACGGGAACGAAGTGCAGCGGCACTACGATGCGGTCGTCCCAGGCGCAGCGTGCGGGGTAGTACTCGTACTGAAACGAGAAGTCGATCTCCGCGGTCGCAGTGGCGTAGTCCTCTGAGTGGTTGGTGCAGCTTCCGTGCCCGTTGGACGTGAAGATCCCGCCCTGAGCCGGCACGATCACCAGCGAGCACGGTTGGGCCACGGCGCAGCCGAGCCACGAACTCTGGTCAGCGGTCAGCAGCTCGATGTCGGCCTCACCTTTTCCTGCGGGAGAGGTGGTGGCCTCCACGGTGTTCTCCGGGCCATTGGGGCCGACCCCTGGTGCGCCGGCCGAGTTGGCTCCCAGGCAGCCATTCTCGGTGGCCGGGGCCGTTCCCCTGCACTGGAGGATCTCGACCGGATACAGAGTCGATTCCGCGTCAAACGGAATGTTGGTGCTGGGCGTGAACCCCTGCCAGGTCACGAGGACCGACTGGTTCGCCAGTTCGTTGACCTGGCTCACGGTGACATAGCTCCGACCCGGAAACAGCCTGTTCGTGCTCGGGTTATACATCCGTGGGCCGCGGACGACGACGCCGCCGCTAGGCGCTACCGGTGCGCGCGCGACTGGCGGGGCGCTCTGCCCCGGGCCCGGCGAGCCTGCCGAGGTAACGGGCGTCGCAGCAATCGCCGCAGGCGCACCCGCGGCTGTCAGCGGCACGAGCAGGAGCCCGAAGACGACCGACGCCGACCCGGCGAGCGCGAAGGCCCGCCGGACAGCCGATACGCGGGGGTGGCCGGTTCGCATCTATTTCCTCACCGCGAGTGGTGGTGGTGACAGGCGGGTCACGGCCGCTCCTCTTCCCGCCTGAGATGGCGCAGCTGTCGCTTGGTCAGCTCGCCGGGCCGCTTCCCGCCGAGGATCCGAGCGATCGTGAACAGCACGACTACCACCAGCATCAGCGCGAACCCGGCCCCGAACGCTCTCGCAATGTATTCCGGATACTCCCCATCAACAAAGACGTTATTAAAGATAAGCGTAGGAAGCGTCGCCTGCCAGCCGTGGAACACGTTCACGTTCATGGTGTCCGAGAACCCGGCGACAAGCAGCACGGGTGCCGTCTCGCCAACCCCGCGTGCCATCGCGAGCACGACGGCCGTGGCCAGGCCCGACCTGGCCGTTGGCAGGATCACCTTCCATACGGTCCGCCAGTGGCTGGCTCCGAGCGCGAACGAGGCTTCGCGCAGCGTGCCGGGCACGACCCTCAGCACAACCTCGGCCGCCCTGGTCACCGTCGGCAGCATGACAACGGAGATGGCCATCCCCGCGGCCAGGCCGCACTTACCCAGCCCGAAGCTGAGCACCACCAGTGCATACACCAGTAGCCCGGCGATGATGGAAGGCAGCGCCGTCATCGCATTCACGATCGTGCGCACCGGCCGGGCCAGAGCCCCGCCCACCTCGGCCAAGAACACCGCGGCCGTGATGCCAAGCGGAACGGACAGCAGCGTGGCGATGCCGAGCTGCTCGATCGAGCCGACCACCGCGTGCGCTATCCCGCCGGACGACAGCGGCTGCAGGAACGCCGTGTCGACCATCGTCTGGGTCCAGAAATTCGGGTGCACAATCGCCGGGAGGCTCTTGACGAAGCTGTAGCCGATCTGGTCCACGACCACCGCCGTGGCAAAGATGCCAGCGGTGCTGACCAGCACCGCGACGGCCTTGTCCCTCACCACGAGCCGGCTCCACCGCATCGCGGCGGCCGCGACGTAGAACAGAGCGAAGAGCACATACCAGCAGACCCAGAATCCCAGGGCACCGGTGAAGGGCAGCAGCCGCTCGTACACAAGCCAATCCAGGCCCAGCGCGCCGATCGCCGCGCCCGCCACCGTGAGCACGTCTTCGGGCGTGACCGTCTGGATGCGCAGCGGCTCGTCGACGCTGTCCTGGCTGGTCTGCCGCGCGCTGGTACCGGCGGTGGTCATCGAATGCTCCTGTTTGTCAGCCGATCGTGCCGTCAGTCCGCGGTGGCGGCACCCGACCGCGATCTGCTGATGATGATCGCGGCCAGCGAGTTCACCACGATCGTGATGGCGAAAAGCACTAGTCCGGCGGCCATGAGCGCGGACAACTGATCGGCGCTAGCTGAGCTCCATTCGCCCGCGATGAGCGCCGCGATCGAATTGCCGCCGGACTGTACGACGTGCCAGTTGACCTTGAAGATGGCGCTGACGATCAGCAGCACCGCGATCGTCTCGCCCAGCGCCCGGCCGATCCCCAGCATGCAGGCGCCGACCGCGCCGCCCCGGCCGAACGGGATGACGACCGTCCTGACCATCCCCCAGCGCGTTGAGCCAAGCGCGTAGGCGGCCTCCCGCTCACCCTGCGGCGCCTGGGAGAAAACCTCGCGCGACAGCGAGGTCACGATCGGGATGATCATCAGCGAGACGACCAGGCCGGCCAGGAAGGGCGAGCCGACGAACGTCGACGGCGTGTACTCGATGGTCACCTTGAACGGCGGGAACCAGGACAGATGGTCAGCCAGCCAGCCCATGACCCCGATTGCCCGTGGCATCAGGAAGAACCGTCCCCAGACCCCGTAGATGATGCTCGGGATGGCTGCCATGAGGTCGATGACAGCGATCAGGACGCGGCGCAGTCGCACAGGCACGTACTCGGAGATGAAGATGGCCGTTGCCAGCGCGACGGGGATACCGACGATGCTCGCGATCGCGGCGATGATGAGTGTGTCCGGCAGGACCCCGCCGATCCCGAACTCGTTGTCGACGAAGATCCAGTTCTGCTTCGTGAAGAAGCTAAACCCGTCGGCATGGAACGCCCAGCTGCTCCGGATGATCAGGAATACCAGGATCAGGCCCGTGATCGCGAAGCTCGACAGCCCGGCCAGGCGCAGGATGCTCCGGAAGACCAAGTCACCTCGTGACGGCCGGGACACGATCGTGCGCGGAACGTCATCCTCGGCTGGCGCCGGCCGGGCAGAGGTCAGCGCGACGGCCATGACAAAAGCCCCTCCAGTGCCAGCAGCGACGCTCCACGACGCAGCCAAATACGCCGCAGGCCCAAACAGGCTCTTCTACGCACATTTCTAATCGTCAACCAGAAAGTGAACGGACAGCAAACACGTGGTATAGCTACGGATCGCCGCAGCCGGTTTCCGCCGCCTTTAGCCCGACTGCAGGCACTGGATCGCCGGACTGGATCGCCGCAGCCGGTTGCCTCGGTCGTTAGCCCGACTGCAGCACCTGGAATGCCTCGGCCAGCCTGCCCTCGGGCAGGCCGCCCTCAGCCGCCGCGCGACCGAGCCGGCCTCGCAGCATCTCCTCCAGGCCGTCGATGTCCTTTACCTGGCTGACGTGGGACCGCAGCGCCGCGAGCTTGCGGGCAAAGGTGTCGGTGATGTCGACGTAATCCGTCGGCGCCGGGCCTCCGGCGATCCACACCTCACGTACCGTCCACGGCTCGAGCTTCTCGTCCGCGAGCAATTCGGGAAAGGCGAACGGGTTACGGGAATCGGGGTAGATCGCGTCGAGCGAGGCCGAGCCAACCGCACGATGGTCAGGGTGTCCGATGCCCAGCCGCACATAGTTGCGCTCAGGCGACTGGCACAGCACCCGGTCAGGGCGCAGCAGCCGGATGACCCTGGCCAGGTCCTTGCGCAGTCCCAGCGTCGGCTCGACCCGCCCGTCGGGATAGCCGAGGAAGTGGAGGTCAGACACGCCGACCTGCTTCGCCGCGGCAGTCTGCTCGGCCTGGCGCAGCGTGGCCATCTCGTCTCGAGGCACCGACCGGTCGCTGCCGCCGGCATCGCCGTTCGTGACGATGCAGTAGCTGACGTCAATGCCCGCGTCTGTCCACCGCGCTACGGTGCCAGCGGCACCGAAATCGACATCATCGGGGTGCGCGGTGATTACCAGAATCCGGCCTATCTCAGCGTCAGTGAGCACATCTCGATCCTACGGCCGGGGGCCCGGCGAGCCGGGGACCGCCCGGAGCCGCCCGCCACGGGGTGGCAGCGGTGGCGCATGATGGGCCAGTGGCGTCCGGGGCAGACGGGACGCCCAGGCCCTGGTCAGCGCGTCGGCGCGTTAGCCGTGACCGTCAGCGGGTACCCGGAAAGCGCCAGGCGCTCAGCTAGTGTGGGGTACGTGATGACTTTCTCGGCAGATCGGTCATATGCGGAATCACTTGATTCAGCCGACGAGCTGTCCGGGTTCCGGGACCGCTTCGTCCACGCCGATCGCGACCTGATCTACCTCGACGGGAACTCACTCGGTCCGCTGCCGGTGCGGACGCAGGCGCGGATCGCCGAGGTGGTCGACCAGGACTGGGGCGTCGGCCTGGTCAGGTCCTGGAACTCATGGATCGAGATGCCGCGCGAGGCCGGCGAGATGGTCGCCACGCACCTGCTCGGCGCGGCCCCTGGCCAGGTTCTCGTATGCGATTCGGTCACCGTCAACCTGTACAAGCTGGCCAGCGCGGCCCTCGCCTACCAGCACGGCCGCGATGTCATCATCACCGACGACGACAACTTCCCGACGGACCGGTACGTACTTGAGGGCATCGCCCAGCAACACGGCTGCGAGTTCCGGCTCATCCACACCGATATGGACGACGGCGTCAGCGAAAAGGCACTCGCGGACGCGCTTGACGACCGGACCGCACTGGTCAGTCTGTCCCACGTGGCCTACCGGAGCGGCGCGCTCGCCGACATGCAGCGGCTCACCCGGCTGATCCACGAGGCGGGAGCGCTCGCGCTCTGGGATCTGTGTCACTCGGTCGGTGCGGTTCCGGTCGAACTGGACGCCAGCGACGCTGATCTTGCCATCGGCTGCACCTATAAGTACCTCAACGCCGGACCCGGCGCACCGGCCTTCCTCTACGTGGCCGAGCGTTTGCAGGACCGTCTGAGGCAGCCGATCTGGGGCTGGTTCGGCCAGCGTGACCAGTTCGCGATGGGGCCGCGCTACGAACCCGCGCCCGGCATCGACGCGTTCGCCACCGGCACACCCCAGATCATCGGCACGGTCGCGGTCGAGGAGGGCGCCCGGCTGCTTGGCGAGGCCGGCATCGGCCGGATCCGGGCCAAGGGCGTGGCCATGACCACCTTCGTGATCCAGCTCGCGGATGAGTGGCTCGGCGATCTCGGGTTCACCGTCGCCTCGCCCAGGGAAGACGTGCGCCGGGGCTCGCACGTCAGCCTTCGCCACGCCGACGCGTGGCAGATCAGCCAGGCCCTCATCCGCGAGAGCGTCATCGGCGACTACCGCACGCCGGACCGCGTGCGCCTGGGCCCGTCGCCGATCAGCACCAGGTTCGCCGACGTCTGGGATGCGATGGACACCCTCCGGCAGATCGCCGCCGACAAGTCCTACACCGATATCCCGGCCGGTCA
>JASIBJ010000212.1 GCA_030045215.1 Streptosporangiaceae bacterium
GGCTCGGCAGCTGGCATTAGCAACGGCGGCAGCGGCGGGCTGGCGGCACCGGCGGGGTCAGGCAAATCGCTCATGACGCTGGTCACGGTACCGCCCTATAAGCCCATACGGCGAACCGGGCCGCTGGACAGCCGTCGCGGCCGCCGGAGGCCTGGTCAGAGACTCGCGTCCTCCAGCATCTCGGTCACGAGCGCCGCGATCGGCGAACGCTCGGACCTGACGAGGGTGATGTGCGCGAACAGCGGATGGCCCTTGAGCTTCTCGATTACCGCCACGACACCGTCGTGGCGCCCGACCCGCAGGTTGTCGCGCTGGGCGATGTCGTGGGTAAGCACGACCCGCGATCCGGCCCCGATCCGCGATAGCACGGTGAGCAGCATGCCGCGCTCCAGCGACTGTGCCTCATCCACGACAACAAAGGAGTCATGCAGCGACCGGCCCCGAATGTGGGTCAGCGGCAGGACCTCGAGCATGTCGCGTTCGAGCACTTCATCGATGACTTCCTTGGAGGTCACCGCGGAAAGGGTGTCGAACACCGCCTGGGCCCAGGGATTCATCTTGTCGGCCTCGGAACCAGGCAAGTACCCGAGTTCCTGGCCCCCGACCGCGTAGAGCGGCCTGAACACCACGAGCTTGCGGTGCTGGCGCCGCTCCATCACGGCCTCCAGGCCCGCGCACAGGGCCAGCGCCGACTTGCCCGTGCCGGCCCGGCCGCCGAGCGAGACGATCCCCACGTCGCCGTCCAGCAGCAGGTCAAGCGCCACGCGCTGCTCGGCGCTGCGGCCCCGCAGCCCGAAAGCCTCGCGGTCTCCCCTGACCAGCTTTACCGACTTGTCCGGCAGCACCCGGCCGAGCGCGCTCTGCGCACCGGCGACTCCGGACATCAGCACCAGCCCGGTATGGCAAGGCAGGTCACGGGCCGCAGCCAGGTCAATCCGGCCTGCCCCGTACAGTTCGTCGATCTCAGCGGCAGTCACGTCCAGTTCGGTCATCCCGGTCCAGCCGGAGTCCGGGGGCAGCTCCGCCCGGTACTCCTGTGCGGTCAGGCCAACCGCTGCCGCCTTGACCCGCAGCGGCAGGTCCTTGCTGACCAGGACAACGCTCTCGCCCTCGGCGGCCAGGCTGCAGGCCACCGACAGAATCCGCGTGTCGTTGTCGCCGAGCCGGAAGCCGGCCGGGAGCACGGCGGGGTCGGAGTGGTTCAGCTCGACCCGGATGCTACCGCCGGACTCCCCAACCGGAAGGTCGGCATCCAGGCGGCCGTAATCGACCCGTAGATCATCGAGATACCGCAACGCCTGGCGGGCGAAGTAACCGAGCTCCGGATGGTGGCGTTTGGCCTCGAGCTCAGTGATTACGACGACGGGCAGGACCACGCGGTGCTCGGCGAACCTGCCGATTGCCGCCGGGTCAGCCAGCAGGACGCTGGTGTCAAGGACGTAGGTACGGCGTTGTCCGCTGGTGTCATCCGACTCGGACTGCCGCGATGGACGGCGTGCTGAGGAAGTGGCCACTCGCTCTCCCCTGGGCGCCCATCGGACGCCGCGGTCGGACACAGACGTGTCGGCGGGACCGGGTCTGGCCAGCTAGGGGCCGCACACCGGCCCTGTCGCTCATCTCGCCTGCGCACGAGGACGCGAAGCTCGAGTATCTCGAGGGCCTTCCCGGCGGGCGGCTAGGCACCGCCCGTCACTACCGACCGTACCTAAGTGATGTCAGCGACGGAAGTACCGTAACGAGCTGTTCACGCGCCAAACCTGCGGTGCCGGGCACCGTAAGAGCGCAGCGCCCGCAGGAAGTCGACACGCCGGAACGCGGGCCAGTAGGCGTCGCAAAAATAAAACTCCGAGTGTGCGCTCTGCCACAGCAGGAAGCCACCGAGGCGCTGCTCACCTGAGGTCCTGATCACCAGGTCAGGATCGGGCTGGCCGGCCGTGTAAAGGTGCTCGGAGATGTGCTCGACGTCCAGGATCTCGGCGAGCTCCTCGATGGTCGTGCCGCGGGTGGCGTGATCTTGGAGCAGCGACCGGACCGCGTCGGCGATCTCACGTCGGCCGCCGTATCCGACCGCCACGTTGACGAGCAAGCCGGGGCGGCCGGCCGTGGTTTCCCCGGCGTCCTTCAGTACCTGCGCCGTTTCCCCGGGCAACAGGTCAAGGGCGCCAACTGGCTTGACGTGCCACCCCTCGGCGACCAGCTCCTGGACCGTGCCCTCGATGATCCGCAGCAGCGGCTCCAGCTCGGTCGGCGGCCTGGTCAGGTTGTCGGTCGACAGGAGCCACAGCGTGACAACCTCGACGCCGGCGTCCTGGCACCAATCAAGCAACTCAAAGATCTTGTCGGCCCCGGCCTGGTGACCGCTGCTGACGTCGGCCAGCCCGGCTGACCTCGCCCAGCGACGGTTACCATCGCACATCACCCCGACGTGCCTGGGTATCGCCTGAGGCGTTAGCGCCGCCTCGAGCCTGCGCTCGTACAGCCGGTAGACGAGATCGCGCAATCCCATCCGGCACCCTTCCTCGCTGCCGCCAGAACGGTACTGCAGCCCCGCCCATCTGCTTCCCCGCTGACTCCCCGACCTCCGCCCCGGCCGGGACAGAGGTATCTGGCTCCGTGAGAACCGTATCCAAGAATGCCACCAGTTCGGCCGAAGTCAGGACAGCACGCACTCCGATACCACCTGCCCCCCAAGCCTCGATCACTGCTCTTCTCGACAGCCGCCACCGGTCGCGGCCAATGACCGACTGCCTGATCGCTGGCCACGGCCGCTGGTCCGGCTGGCCGTGCCGCCCGGTGCCGACGCAATCGCCCATCCAGGTAGCGCTCGAGCGCAGCAGGCACCGCAGCTCACCGCTGCCAGGCAGGTCGATGCGGTCCCGCGAGCGCAGCGAGAAGTACTCGGACTCGCCCGGCAGGTAACCACCCAGGTGGTGCCGGCCACCGGGGCCGGCCTTCGCGGCGCGCGGCACCGCCGGGCTGGGGAACCGATCGTCAGGGTCGGGCCAGGCCGCGGCCTGCTCGGGGTCGAGCCGCGCGGCCGTGACCTGGTCGGCAAGCAGCGCGAGCTTATGGCCACAGCGCTGGCCGACGGAAGCGAAGGGGACCGAGTCCCTGGCCAGGTTCAGCGTGATCTCATAGGGCTGTCCCGCCCGGTCGCGGCACGTCACGGCGGTGACAGACAGCATCGAACCATCCACGCAGCGTAGTTCCCCCATAACGGAACGTTAACATCGCCGTGCAGGGAGAGCGGCAGCCCCCACGCCGCGTCGTCGGTGCGCTGCCGGCGACCCGGTTCGCCTAGTCCTCCTGGGCGGCCAACGCCGCGGCGACGCGGCGGTGCACGGCCCAGATCTCCTCGGGCAGCCCCTCAAACTGGGCCAGGTGCTGTTCGCGGCGCGCCATCTCCTGCCGCCAGCGGTCGGTGTCGATGGACAGGATCCGGTCGAGGTCTGCCGGGCTGATCTCGACGCCCTCCAGGTCCAGTTCGGCCTTGGCCGGGACTATGCCGACCGGGGTCTGGATCCCCTGGACCTGGCCGTCCCTGAGCTGCATCAGCCACAGCAGGGGACGCAGGTTCTCCCGGTAGCCGGGCCAGAGGAAGTGCCCGTCGTCGGCGTCGCGCTGGAACCAGTTCACGTGGGCAAAGATCGGCTTTTCTGCGGCGGCACCGATGATCTTCAGCCAGTGGGCCGCGTAGGCGCCCTCCGGGTAGGACATGAACGGACGCATCGACATCGGGTCGTACCGCAATTGGCCCTCCACGCCCTCGGCCGCGAAGGTCGCCTCGGCACCCAGCGTGAGGCCGTCATAGACGCCCTCGGCGATGTCGGTCATAGCGCGGATGAGCGGCTCCCGGTCGCGGGTGCGGCCGCCGAAGATGATCGCGTCGATCGGGACGCCGTTGGGCTTGTTGAAGTCGGCGGCAATGTTGGGCACCTTCGTCAGCCTGGTCGTGAACCGGCTGTTCGGGTGCGCCCACGGCTTGTCCTGCTCGGTCTCCGTGCGCTCGGAGATCAGCCGCCCGGTCCAGTCGCGCCAGCCCGTAAGGTCGGCCGGGGGCAGCGGCGTCCTGCCTTCCCACCACACTTCGCGGGTGATCTCGTTGTAGGCGACGTTGGTGAACAACACCCCCGTGCCAGGCGCGACCGAGCCGAGCGCCGTCGGGTTGGTCTCCTCGTTGGTGTCCTTCGCGACCCCGAAGACGCCGTTCTCCGGGTTGATCGCGTAGATCTTGCCGTCAGCCGGGTCCACTCGGAGCCAGGCGATGTCGTCGCCGTAGAACTCGACGTGGTAGCGGTCACCGAGGCTGTCCGGCGGCAGCATCATGGCCAGGTTGGTCTTGCCCGACGCGCTCGGGAACCCCCCGCAAATGTGCCAGGTCCGGCCCGTGTGCTTGTCCGTGATGCCGATGAGCATGAACTGCTCGGCGAGGAACTCCTTGGACACCCACCCGTCATACGCGGCCTGTCGCAGGCCGTGCGCGATCTTGCCGAGCAGCGCGTTCCCGCCGTAGGAGGAGCCGAAGTGCAGGATCGTCCGCTCGTCGGCGAACGTGACGAAGTACCGCTGATCCGACGGCGTGCCCTGGCCCAGGTGCTCGAGGTCGCCGGTGACGTGCACGCCGCGCACGAACTTGTCCTGCTGCTTCAGGTCATTGACGTAGTTGACCCCGCACCGCGCCATCCGGATCATGTGCAGCGCGACCGTACGGTGGTCGGTCAGTTCGACGCCGGCTGCATACGACTCGAGCGGGGAGCCCGGCGGGGCCATCAGGTGCGGGATCACGTACATCGTCTTGCCGACGGACGCGCCGCGCATGCGCTCCTCAAGCAGCGGGCGCATCTCGCTGGAGGGGTGCCAGTTGTCGTAGACGCCCTTGTCCGCCGGGTCCCCGGTGGCCACGATCGTGCGCTCTTCCGAGCGCGCGGTGTCCTTGATATAGCTGCGCGCGTAGTAGCGGCCCTCGCCGGCCGGCAAGATCTCGCCCGCGGCGAGCGACTCGCCGAGGAGCCGTGCGTCGTCGGACGCGCCGATTACCTCGACGCTCTCGGCACCGGTGTGCTCGAACCAGTGCCGAACATAATCACGCACCCATGGGTTTTTCAGCCCGGCATCGTCGAAGATTGCCTCAAGGTCACCTGTCGGGTTAAACGCCGCCGAAGCCGCGTCCACCTCAATCGCCACGACTGGTCCTCCTATTTCGGGCTATGCGGGGTCGCCCGCTCTGAGGGTGACCCGCGGCTACGCAGGGCGGTCAGCCCGAAGCTGCGGGATTCGGGGAGTGTACCCCGGCAGATGCGGGTCAATTCCGTCCGGTACCGGCGAAGTGGCGACGGGACCACTCACATCGCCGGAGGGGCCCGTCAAGCCACCCCGCCCGGCCGGCATTAGGAGGGGGAACGAGGCGGGCCCTGGCCGCGCCTCGTTCCGGTTGAAAGCACCGTGACCGCACGTAACGCCAGCGATCACGGCTTGCTGCAGGGTCTCCTACAGGCCCGGGCCCTCGCCCCTGACCTGCTCAACCTTGCGAAGCGCGGCGCGCAGATCTTCGAGCCAGCTGTCCTCGTGCTGGCCTACCAGCCGAACACACCACGCCAGCGCGTCACTGCGGCTGCGGGCGACTCCGGCGTCGACGAGCGTGTCGAGCACCAGGCGCTCGGGCTGGCGCAGCCTGGTCATGACCGGCACCGAGAAGGTGGTGAACATCACTTTGTAGCCGCCGGTCTCGACGCCCCAGGACACCTTCCGGCCGAACCGGTGCTCGGCTTCCCTGGCGATCTCGATCCGGTGGTCGCGCGTCTCCTCGCGGAATCGCCGGCTCCGGCCTTCGGCCGCGGCCGCCTGCTCCGCTTCGGTCGCATCGGCAGATGCCTCCGGATCGGGGATCTTGCCGATAATCGTGATCTCCTCGCGGTCGGCCCGCACGTCGGGCTCGGCGGTGAACCACTCGGACGGCAGCCGGCCGACGAACCAGGCGCGCAGCTTGTCCTGGGCCGCGGTGCCACCGCTCTTGCGCTTGCCCCGGCTCTGGCCTGCGTCGCCAGCGTCGTTCGTAGTCATGTAATGATGCTTACACCACTGCAGGAGTAACGCAAGCACCGGCCCCGGCGCTGACTGGCTCGACTCCGGCGCTGGTCGCTGTTCCGGAGGCAGGGCGGCAGCGGCCGTCAGCCCGAGGAGAACTCGGCCGCGACGGCCTCGGCAACCCTCGGATAGACCTCGACCGCGCCGGCAAAGTCGGCGCCGAAATCCGCCTGGACGATCTCGACATCCATGCCGGGCTCGGGCGCCTGCTCCATCAGGTCGCCGCCGAGGTAAATGGCGACGTGCGAGATGTACTCGGGTGCTGTCGGGTCCGTGTGGTAGAAGAGCAGGTCTCCCGGCTGGAGTTCGCTCAGCGGGATGAGCGGCCCGGTCATCGCCTGGTCGACCGCGACCCGCGGCATGGTGATCCCGGCCTGGCGCATCGACCACTGCACAAGTCCCGAGCAGTCGAAGACAAACGGCCCCGAGCCACCCCAGACGTACGGCAGGCCGAGGCGGCTCTCCGCGGCGGACAGGAACGCGCGGGTCTGCTGCGGCGTGAGGCCGGGTCCGTCTGCGGCCGTTACCCCGACGCCGCCAGCCGATCCCGGCGTCACCGGCAGGCTGCGGAGCCCGGCCTGGGCCTGCGCGACGAGGGGCACGATCGACGCATCGCGCGGCAGCACGCTCGCGACCTGGTGCATGAGAACGGTCAGCGCCGCGTGCGGTGCGCTGATCACCATGGAGTTGTCGGCGGGCAGCCCGAGGGACTGGGCGACGTGAGTTGACACCACCGCGTCGACCCCGCTGATGGCGACGGTGCCGAACCCGCCGATCCGGAGGTTCTCGGTGCGGGTCCCGGCCACCTCCACGGTGCCGCCCAGCGGCAGCCGTTCCTGCTCGCCCATGAGGTAGGAGACAGCCACGTCACCGTCGGCCACGCTTTGCCACAGCGCGTTCGACCGCGCTGTCGGCCGGGCCGCGAAGGCGCGGAACCGCGACGGGTCGACGCCGAGCATCGCGACGTAGGTGCCGTCCAGTTTGATCCTGGCCGCATCGACTGGCTCCATGGCGACAACGCCCCGCATGCGCCGCACCGCGCCGAACGACGCCCGCGGCAGCGTGGTCGGCGCGACCACGAGCAGATCGGCAGCAAGCAGTGTGCGCAGCGGGGCGACCACCGGGGCGGAGTTCGCCGTCAGCTGGGCCACCGGCACGGTTCCGGCGCGCCCGTCCAGGGCCTGAATGAACGTGCCTGGCTCCGGGGTTCCCGAAGCCCGCGGCTGCGATCGCGGGGTGCCGGGCGTCGCGGCGCCGGTCGACGCCGCGAACCCTCGATGACCGGTGGGGCCAGAGAAAGCCCCGTCAATGAGCCTCGGCGAGAGGCCCGCGACAATTCCGACGGCCACGGCGACCCACAGGGCGGCCCGCAGCCGGCGCCTTCCTGTGCTGACCGCCGCCCGCAGGGCAGCACGCAGGCGACGCAATCCGGGGACAACGGCGACCCGCAGGGCAGCGCGCAGGCGGCGCAGTCCGTCGCGCACCAGAACTCCTTCCACCGCGGGCATCGGCCGCAAAGACGCCGATCTCGCAAGTAACGATGCACGCGTCGCGCGCATGCGTCTATACCCCGACGTTCCCCATGATGGTAAAGGTCACGCCATCCGGCCAGTTTGCGTGACGAACGCTTGGCGAACTTCAGTGGGATAGTTGATGAAGCCGCCCAGTCAGCCGAGCGCCGCCGCGAGCTGATCGGGGTCGGTCACGGGCGCGCGGCAGGCGAAATCCCGGCACACGTAGGCGGCCGCCGCTCCGGCTACGGGACTGCGTCCGGCCAGCAGCGGAATCCCCGCTCCGTCGGCACCGTCACCGAGCGCGATGACGGCACCGGGAGGGGCGGCCGTCATGGCCACCACGTGCAGCGCGTCGCGCTCCTCCGACGGCGGGCCCACGATCGCGATCTCCACCGGTCCCGACATCACCGCCTCGGCCACGGCAAGCCCCCAGCCGACGGCGCGCGGAAAGCGGGAGGCCAGCGCGGGCACGCTCGCCAGGGCCGCCATCGCGGCCTCGCGGTGCACTGCCGATCCGGTGAGTGCCGAATAGCTAAGCAGCGCCCCGGCGACCGCGAACGTGCCCGACGGGCTGGGCCCGTCCGCGACATCCGCCGGGCGGTAAATCAGCCTCTCGCTGTCGTCGGCGGTGTCGAAGAAGGCGCCGTCACTGGCCCGGAACCGGGTGAGCGCGGTGTCCAGCAGCGTCCCGGCCGTTTCCAGCCAGCCGCCAGCTCCGGTCACGCCGGCCAGAGCGATAAGACCCTCCGCGAGACAGCCGTAGTCATCGAGCACCGCGGATGCGGTCGAGGCCACGCCGTCCCTCGAGGTGCGCACGAGCCGGCTCCCGCTCAGGTGCAGGCTGGTCAGCAGTTCCGCCGCCGCGATCGCCGCCGCCACGAAATCGTCGCGGCCGAGCAGCACGCCCGCCTCGGCCAGCGCCGCGATGGCCAGCCCATTCCACGCGGCCACGACCTTGTCGTCCCGGCCCGGCCTCGTGCGCTGCTCGCGCGCCGCGAGCAGCGCGGACCGGATCCGGTCGAGCCGGCCTTGATCGGCCGGGTCGGCGCGCAACTGCAGGACCGACTGCCCGTGCTCGAAGGTGCCAGAACTGGTCACGCCGAAGGTCTGCGCCGCGAAGGCGCCATCCGATGGCCCCAGCACGGAAGTCAGTTCGTCCGGCGTCCACACGTAGAAGGCGCCCTCGACTCCGTCGCTGTCGGCGTCCAGTGCTGCGGCGAAGCCACCCTCGGGTGTGCGCAGCTCGCGCAGCATCCAGGCACAGGTGTCCTCGGTAACCCGCCGGGCAAGCGCGCTCCGGGTCCGGCGCCACAGGTGGGCGTAAACGCGGGCAAGCAACGCGTTGTCATACAGCATCTTCTCGA
>JASIBJ010000213.1 GCA_030045215.1 Streptosporangiaceae bacterium
GGCAGGATCCGCCTGCGCCATCCGGGAACACCGCCTGACCGCGCAAGACGGTCGGCCATCAGGCGACCCTGACCGGGTTGAAGGACTCGACCCGCCGGGACGTGGCCCAATGGCGGGCTCCGGGCAACCTGAATCGGCGTGTCGGCCAGTTACACCTTTAGCCGGATAGTCCCAGATCGCATCGAGGATCTTTATCCCGCGGCGGCGAGGCACGTACACGGATAACAATATCGATGGGTAAGAAGGCAAGCGAAGCTGGCCGACGATGATGACCGCCGCCGGATCCTGACCCGGCGTCGGCGAGGCGGGGTATGCAGAAACGGGTAATGGCGGGTCTGATCCTTGCCCTGGCGGTCGCTGGCACTTTCTGCGCCGTTGCGGCGAGCGGCGCGGTCGGGCCGCAGTTGCTGAGCGCGGGAGCCGCGCAGAATCCGTGCGTACCGCAGCAGGTGACAGCCGTTCCGGCCGGGATGCGTGGCGTCTTCGAGCCCGGCACCAGCATGCTGCGAACGGTCGGGGGCCTTTACCTGACAGCGGGCAAGCAGTCCCGGCTGACACCGGCGCTCGCTGCCTGCGTCAAGGCCGAGGCGGCGGCGGGTGAGCGATGGCTGTCGGCGGGTGTCGTGCCGGGCAGCGGCCCGCTGATGCGGTCCATGGCCACGCGGGCCTTGCTCGACCTGCGGTTGTCGCTGCGACCCGACGGGGCCGTCGTCGCAGGCTGGCGTGCCAGGTGGCGGTACGTGTGGCCGCGCGATGCCAGCTGGGTGGCAGTTGCACTGGCCGACACCGGCCACTATGACGATGCCTTCCAGATCTTGCGATTCTTGCGCCGCGTGCAGCTCCCAAACGGAACCTGGGCGGCTCGGTACTGGCCAAACGGATCGGGACCGGTGCGCGACGGCAGGCCTTCTGAGCTCGACGCGGATGGCTGGGTGCCATGGGCGGTCTGGGAATGGCTGGCGGCCGCACAGCACGGACCAGCATCGGAGCGGCTTGCAGTCCGCCCCCAGCTTGCCGTCCTGTGGCCGATGGTGCGGGCAGCCGCGGATGCCGCTGCGAGATCGCTCACCTCGGATGGGCTGCCGCACCCGTCGATGGACTACTGGGAAGATTCGGTGCAGGTGACACTGGGCACCTCCGCCCCGCTCCTGTCGGGGCTGCGGGCAGCCGCGGACATGGCAGCCGGGCGGGGCGCGCTCGGGCTCGCGCGCCGCTGGGCGCTGGCCGCGCGACGGCTGGCTGCCGCGATGAATGCGGCGTTTGGCCGGTATGGCTACCATCGTCTGCCCTATCAGAGGTCGGGTTGGGACGCGGCAGCCGCTTTCCTCGGCCCGCCCTTCGCCCCGGCCAGTCCGCTGATCGGACGCGCGGTGCTTGCCGCGCAGCGTGCCCTCACCCTGCCCGATGGCGGCGTCACGCCCGGTACCAACTGGCCCGGCGACCGTGCCAGCGCGTGGACCCCTGAGACGGCAGCGTTCGCGCTTTACGACGCCGAGTCCGGAGACCACCTGGCCGCGGCCGGGATCCTGACGTGGTTGGCGCGGCACCGCACCCGGCTGGGCGAGCTTCCCGAGCGGGTGACAAACGGGCAGCCAGCCTCCGTCGCTCCACTGGCCTGGACAGACGCCGCAGTGCTCCTGGCGTTGGTCGCGCAGGCCCACTACATCGAGGCGGTGCCGGTCCCGTCGCCGTCTGGCCTGCCCATCTCCGGCCGCGGCGGGAACGCGTTCGCGGGAGCTGGGCCAGCCAGCGGGGCGCCCACTATGCCCCGACCCGACGACGGCGGCGAACGTTGAGCGCGCCACGGCTCCCGGTGGCGGCCACCCCCCGCCGCGCGCCTGCAGTCCCCGTCCTGCCGGTCAAAAGGCACCGCGAGTAGCCGGACCCTCCGGCCGGACACTAGGCTGGCGGTTGGTCGCTCGGCTAGCGGTTGCCTCCCGCGTCCGGGCACGTCTTGCATTGACGCTGGTCGCGCTCCGCCCTCCGGGGCCGTCGCGCGGGCTGAGGAGCTGGGGTCATGGATCGGCGCGCGTTCCTGGCGCGGAGCGGCCTGGTCGCTGCTGGCGGCGCGGCCGGAGCAGCGGGCGGCATTGCGGTGGAGCGAGTCCTCGCGATCGAGAGCCCGACGGCGCGTACGGCCACGCCGGCCGGGCCCGGAACTTACCTGACCCACGTCACGTTTCGTACCGCGCCGGGCAGCCGGCTTGTCGCGCTCACCATTGATGACGGTCCGACACCGGAGTGGACGCCGCAGGTACTGAGGATTTTGCGCAGACACGGCGCGAAGGCTACGTTCTTCCGGGTCGGCGAGCGAGCGCAGGCCGCTCCGGGCCTGGTCGTGCGGACTGCGGATGAGGGACATGAGCAGGGCAACCACACGTGGGCGCACAGCGATCTGACCCAGCACGATGAGGCGTTTGACCGCGGCAGCCTGGCCCGCACTCACGAGCTCCTGGCGAAGCTGACCGGACAGGAGCCCGCCTTTTGCAGGCCGCCGTACGGTCGCATCGACAGCGTCGGACTGGCGGTATGCGCCGGGGTTCCCTACGGCGTGACGTTGTGGTCTCAGCACATCACGGGCAGCAACGCTCGTGCCAACGTCGACTCGACACTGCGACATGCCTCGCCGGGGAGCATCGTGCTCGCTCATGACGGCGGCCCGGAGCCGAACCCTACGCTGATGCAGCAGCTCGACCGCCTCGTGGGGTCCATGACGGATGCCGGATACGCGTTCGTCACGATAAGCGAGCTGATGGCCGCCCCGATGCAGACAGCCTCCGCTCATTGCGAGCACCGTGCAGCGGGGTCCTAGCCTCGGTCCGTCTGCCTGCTGACGAGATTGCTGAAGAGGCCGGAGGCTCTGTCCTGTGGTGTTGGCGTACGGGTCCGGGTTGGATTGCTCTATGAGTGACAGCTATCCGCGGCTTCTGGCCGACCGGGATGTCACCGTCGTGAGGAATGGCCAGCAGGAGCGAACTCGGTTGCGGGCGTGGCTCGACGGTCATGACGGTCCGACGCCTTGTTATCGGATCGAGCTGGTCGTCCGTGTCGGTAATTACACGTGTCCATACACCGCCACGGGCCCCGACGCATTTGAGGCCCTGGTCAGGCTGCGCCGGCAGCTTGAACCTGACGGCCTGATGGTCGCCGTTCAGGGCGCCCGTCGCGACACGTATCCCAGTGGCATGGCCAGGGACATGGGCGGCGGGATGAAGGTTTACATCCTGCAACTTGGCGTGCCCGGCAGGCCGGACTTGGTGGAAACACTTGACGACGCAATGCCCGAGCAGCTCGGCACGGTAGATGAGCAGAAGGCATTCAACTCCGTCTGGCTCGCCGGCCGCGCGGAGCAGTGATGGCGCGATTCAGACCGCGCGAACTTCGGCCAGCCGCTTGACTGCGAACTGGTCGGTCCCGGTGGGATCCCAGCAGACGGCGGCTCCCCATGCGGCGCGCGCTTGCGCGGCGATGTCGTAGGCGTCGTTGCCGAGACCGGCGGCGTTGTACGGCAGTGCCAGGTCGAGGTCGGGGACGTCGACGTGCGACTCGTCCCAGTCGATCATCGCGACGCG
>JASIBJ010000214.1 GCA_030045215.1 Streptosporangiaceae bacterium
GTACAAGGGCGCGATGGTGCCACCTCCGGACGAGAGGAGGTCGTACGCCTGATGTCCGACACGACCGAGGACACCTACACCTCCACCTACACCGAGTCCGACCCGTACGGCGGTTCCAGCCCGGAGTCCGACGCTCGCGTGTTCACCGTCGGCGGCGGCGACTGGGACGAGCTGGTCGAGTCGGTCGACCCGCTCGAGTCCGAGCGGATCGTCGTCAACATGGGACCGCAGCACCCATCGACGCACGGCGTGCTGCGTCTGGTGCTCGAGCTCGAGGGCGAGTCGGTGCAGCAGACCCGCCTGGTGATCGGCTACCTGCACACCGGCATCGAGAAGAACATGGAGTTCCGCACCTGGACGCAGGGCGTCACGTTCTGCACCCGGATGGACTACCTGTCGCCGCTGTTCAACGAGGCCGCGTACTGCCTGGCGGTAGAGAAGCTGCTCGGAATCGAGGCGGAGATCCCCGAGCGGGCCACGGTTCTGCGGGTCCTGCTGATGGAGCTGAACCGGATCGGCTCGCACCTGACCGCGATCGGCACCTTCGGCCTGGAGATCGGCGCGACGACCGTATTCATCTACGGGATGCGCGAGCGGGAGAAGACGCTCGACCTGCTCGAGCTCATCACCGGGCTGCGGATGAACAACGCCTACATCCGGCCCGGCGGTGTGTCCCAGGACCTGCCGGCCGGCGCGATCGAGCGGCTGCGCGAGTACGTGCGGATCATGCCGGGGCTGCTCGGCGAGATCCGGGCGCTGTTTGACGCGGCCCCGGCGTTCGCGGTCAGGACCAAGAACGTCGCCTACCTCGATGTGACCGGGTGCATGGCGCTGGGCGTCACCGGGCCGATCCTGCGCGCGGCCGGGCTGCCGTGGGACCTGCGCAAGAGCCAGCCCTACTGCGGCTACGAGACCTACGACTTCGAGGTGCCGACCCGGACCACCGCCGATGCCTACGGCCGGTACATCGTCCGGATGGACGAGATGGACCAGTCGCTGCGGATCATCGCCCAGTGCGTGGACCGGCTGAGCGGCTCCGCCGCCGGCAGCCAGCCGGTCATGATCGAAGACAAGAAGATCGGCTGGCCAGCCAGGCTGGCGCTCGGGCCCGACGGGCTGGGCAACTCGCCTGACCACATCGCGCACATCATGAGCCAGTCGATGGAGGCTCTCATCCATCACTTCAAGCTGGTCACCGAGGGCTTCCGGGTGCCCGCGGGGCAGTCATACGTCGCCGTCGAGTCGCCCCGCGGCGAACTCGGCTGCCACGCGGTGAGCGATGGCGGCACCCGGCCCTACCGCGCGCACTTCCGCGACCCGTCGTTCACGAACCTTCAGGCGGTGTCCGTGATGGCCGAGGGCGGCCTCGTCGCCGACGTCATCGTGGCGGTCGCGAGCATCGATCCCGTGTTGGGAGGCGTGGACAGGTAATGGCGCTCACCCAAGAGGCCCGCAGCAGGCTGGCACCGCGCGCGGCCGAGATCATCGGCCGGTACCCGCGGTCCCGGTCGGCGCTGCTGCCGCTGCTGCACCTGGTGCAGTCCGAGGAGGGCTACGTGTCGGCCGACGGCATCGCGTACTGCGCCGAGCAACTCGGGCTGACGGAGGCCGACGTCACCGGGGTGGTGTCCTTCTACACCATGTACGCGCGGAAGCCGGTTGGCGATTACCACGTCGGGGTGTGCACCACCGCCCTGTGCGCGGTCATGGGCGGCGACGCGATCTTCGCCGACCTCCAGGAGCACCTCGGCCTGGGCAATGGCGAGACAACGGCTGATCGCAAGGTCACGCTCGAGCACATTGAGTGCAACGCGGCCTGCGACTACGCGCCGGTGGTCATGGTCAACTGGGAGTTCTTCGACAACCAGACCCCGCAGTCGGCACGCGACCTCGTCGACGGGCTGCGGACGGGCGCCGAGGTTAAGCCGACCCGCGGCGCGTCCCGGCTGTGCACCTGGAAGCAGGCTGCGGCCATCCTGGCCGGGTTCAGCGACGGCCAAGCCGCCGAAGGCCACACCGCCGGCCCCGCGACGCTAGCCGGGCTGCGGATCGCGAAGGAGCAGGGCTGGATCCCAGACGGCGGCTCGTCCCCCCAGGCCGGCACCGGAGGTAGGCAGTGAGCACGATCCTGACTCCCGAGCTGAGCGCGCACTGGGACGAGCCCGACTCGTTCACGCTCGCGGCCTACAAGCGCGCGGGCGGCTACCAGGCGCTGCCGAAGGCTCTGGCCATGTCGCCCGACCAGGTCATCCAGACGCTGAAGGACTCGGCCCTCCGCGGTCGCGGCGGGGCCGGATTCCCGACCGGCAACAAGTGGGGCTTCATCCCCCAGGGCGATGGCAAGCCGCACTATCTCGTGGTCAACGCCGACGAGTCCGAGCCTGGCGCGTGCAAAGACGTGCCGACCATGCTCGCCAACCCGCAGGCGCTGATCGAGGGCGCCATCATCACCTGTTACGCGATCCGGGCCGCGGAGGCCTTCATCTACGTACGGGGCGAGGTGCTGCACGTGGCCAGGCGGCTTCACCTCGCGGTGGCCGAGGCGCGCGAGGCGGGCTATCTCGGGGACAACATCCTCGGCTCGGGCGTGAGCGTCAGGATTGTGGTGCACTCCGGCGCGGGCGCCTACATCTGCGGCGAGGAGACGGCGATGCTGGACTCGCTGGAGGGCTTGCGCGGCCAGCCGCGCCTGAAGCCGCCGTTCCCCGCGATCGAGGGTCTGTACGCCTGCCCCACGGTGGTCAACAACGTCGAGTCCATCGCGTCGGTGCCGTACATCCTCAAGTACGGCGCCGCCGATTTCGCCGCTTTCGGCACCGAGAGGTCCAAGGGCTTCGGGTTGTTCTCGCTGTCTGGCCACGTCACCACCCCCGGCCAGTACGAGGCGCCGTTCGGCACCACGCTGCGCGAGATACTCGACCTCTCCGGCGGGATAAGGGCCGGGCACCGGCTGAAGTTCTGGACGCCGGGCGGATCGTCCACGCCGCTGTTCACAGAGCAGCACCTGGATGTCCCGCTGGACTTCGAGTCCGTGGCGGCTGCGGGGTCTATGGTCGGCACGCGGTCGCTGCAGATCTTCGACGAGACGACCTGCGTGGTACGCGTGGTATTGCGCTGGTGCCAGTTCTACGAGCACGAGTCGTGCGGCAAGTGCACCCCGTGCCGGGAGGGCAGCTACTGGGTAGTCCAGCTGCTCGAGCGGCTGGAACGGGGCGACGCCGCCTCGGCCGATGACACCGAGGCCCAGCTGGACAAGCTGCTGGACATCTGCGACAACATCACCGGCCGCGCGTTCTGCGCGCTCGGCGACTCGATTCAGGCGCCGGTGGCCTCCTCGATCAAGTACTTCAGGGACGAGTACATCGAGCACCAGCGCATTGGCGGCTGCCCGTTCGATCCGGCCGCATCGACCCTCTTTGCCCTGGAGTCGGCCCGATGACCGTACAAACGACCGGCAGTCTTGCCAGCGGCGGGGCGGGCGGCGAGCTGGCCAAGCCCGCCGACGGCGTGACGCTGACCATCGACGGGTTCGAGATCACGGTGCCGAAGGGCACCCTCATCATCCGGGCCGCGGAGCAGCTAGGCATCCAGATCCCCCGCTTCTGTGATCATCCGCTGCTTGACCCGATCGGCGCCTGCCGCCAGTGCCTGGTCCAGGTCGAAGGGCAGCCCAAGCCGCCGGCTTCGTGCACCACGACCTGTACCGAGGGCATGGTCGTCCGCACCCAGCTGACCTCCCAGGTCGCGGAGAAGGCGCAGCGCGGCATGATGGAGCTGCTCCTGGTCAACCACCCGCTCGACTGCCCGATGTGCGACAAGGGCGGTGAGTGCCCGCTGCAGAACCAGGCGATGTCCACGGGGCAGGGGGAGACGAGGTTCGACGGGCCCAAGCGCACCTTTCCGAAGCCGATCGCGCTGTCGGCGCAGGTCCTGCTCGACCGGGAGCGGTGCATCCAGTGCGCCAGGTGCACCAGGTTCGCCGACCAGATACCCGGCGATCCCCTGATCGAGCTGGTGGAACGCGGCCCGCAGGAGCAGGTCGCGGTCGCCGAGGGTGTCCCGTTCAACTCGTATTTCTCCGGGAACACCGTGCAGATCTGCCCGGTCGGGGCGCTCACGGGGGCCTCCTACCGCTTCCGAGCCCGGCCGTTCGACCTGGTGTCCACCCCGAGTATCTGCGAGCACTGTGCGGCCGGCTGCCGACAGCGCACTGATCACCGCCGGGGCGCGGTCACCAGGCGCCTGGCCGGCGACGATCCTGAGGTCAACGAGGAGTGGAACTGCGACAAGGGCCGCTGGGCCTTCACCTATGACACCCAGCCCGACCGGCTGGTGTC
>JASIBJ010000215.1 GCA_030045215.1 Streptosporangiaceae bacterium
GGCAGCTATTGCTCACGCTGCCGACCGCCCGGCGGGCACGCAATCGCGCTCACCCGGTGCTGGCAGCGTACTCTCCTGCTGACCCGTTGGCGGCACGTTCGCGGTCCCTGATCGTAAAGATACGTGTTTTGTGTATATGTAATATACGTTCCGTGATTTAATCATGAACCGATAACCTATTATAGCTGGTTATAGCATGGCTTCCTCGCCAACGAGATTTGCCATGATTTGGGTCGGGAGCGACCAGTGATCCTCGAAGAGAGCCGCGTGGCCGGGGCCTAGCGGCCTACTGCCGCGTCTGGACGAGCTCGGTCAAGACCCCGCCAACATCGGCCGGGTGCAGGAAGGCGATCGACGCGCCCATCGAGCCGTGCCGCGGCCGCTCGTCGATGAGCCGGATCCCGCTGGCGCCAATGGACGCCAGCGCGGCTGTGATGCTGGCTACGCCGTACCCGACGTGGTGTATGCCCTCGCCGCGCCGCTCAAGGAACCGCCCGACCGGCGTGTCCGGCCCAGTCGGCTGGAGCAGCTGAACATAGGAAGCCCCGGTCGGCCCGTCGGCGACGTGCAGCATTGCCTCCCGCACGCCCTGTGCGTCGTTGACCTCGATGCTCGCCACCGTAAGCCCGAAGGCTGACTCGTAGAACGCGACCGTCGCGTCCAGGTCGCGGCAGGCGATGCCGACATGATCAAGTCGGGTAAGCAAGGCTTCCACCTTTCCGGCGGCTGGTTTCCTGACGGGTATCGTTTCAGCTATGCGTGAGGCAGTAATTGTTGGCGGGGCGCGAACGCCCGTCGGTCGTCTGCTCGGCTCACTGAGCGGGCTCAGCGGCGCACAACTTGGCGCCATCGCGATCAAGGCGGCGCTGGAACGCGCAGGCGTAACCGGCGACCAGGTGGACTACGTCATCATGGGCCAGGTGCTGCAGGCCGGCGAGGGCCAGATCCCGGCCCGCCAGGCCGCGGTGGCCGCGGGCATCCCGATGAGCGTCCCGGCCCTCGGCATCAACAAGGTTTGCCTCTCGGGCCTGGACGCGATCGCGCTCGCCGCCCAGCTCATCCGGGCCGGCGAGTTCGACATCGTCGTCGCGGGCGGTATGGAGTCGATGTCCCAGGCTCCGCATCTGCTGGTGGGCTCGCGGCGCGGGTTTAAGTACGGCAACACCGAGCTGGTCGACTCGATGGCACATGACGGCCTGACCGATGCGTTCGACCAGGTGTCCATGGGCGAGTCGACGGAGCGGCACAACGGCAGGCTCGGCATCTCCCGGCAGGAACAGGACGAGTTCTCTGCCCGATCGCATCAGCTGGCCGCCGCCGCGATCAAGAACGGCGTGCTGGCTCAGGAGATCACCCCGGTCAGCATCCCGCAGCGGCGCGGCGAGCCGCTCGTGGTCGACACCGATGAGGGGGTCAGGGCAGACACGACCGTAGAGTCGCTGGCCAACCTCAAGCCGGCGTTCGCCGCGGACGGCACGATCACCGCCGGCTCCGCCTCCCAGATCAGCGACGGTGCCTGCGCGGTCGTGGTCATGTCCGCGGAAGCGGCCGCGGCCGCGGGCGCCACGATCCTCGCCGAGGTCGGGGCGCACGGCGTGGTGGCAGGCCCGGACAACTCGCTGCAATCCCAGCCGTCGAACGCGATCAAGCGTGCGCTCGCGAAGGCGGGCCTCGCCGTCACCGACCTGGACCTGGTTGAGATCAATGAGGCGTTTGCCGCGGTAGCGATCCAGTCGATGCGTGACCTGGGCATCGACCGCGACAAGGTGAATGTCGACGGCGGTGCCATTGCCATCGGCCACCCGCTCGGGGCCTCAGGCGCCCGGATCGCCCTGCACCTCATCTACGAGCTCGGCAGGCGCGGTGGCGGCCTCGGCGCGGCCGCCCTGTGCGGTGGCGGCGGCCAGGGAGATGCCCTGCTGTTCCGGGTGCCCGCACCTGCCAGCAGCTGAGCCTGGCCATGCCTGAGCCAGCTCACGGCGGGCCCGGCCGGCACGTGAGCCTGCGCCGCCGTGCGGCCGATCCCGAGGCGCTGATCTCGGCCGCCAGGGCGGGTGACCCGAGGGCGCTCGGCCGGCTCGTCTCGCTCGTCGAGAATGCCGCCCCCGACCTGCGCGTCGTGATGAAGGTCATCGCCCCGCTGACCGGCAACGCGAACGTGATCGGGCTCACCGGCTCGCCAGGGGTGGGTAAGTCGACCGTGACGACCGCGATGGTGCACAGCTTCCGGGACTCCGGCTTCCGGGTCGGCGTGCTCGCGGTCGATCCGTCCTCGCCCTTCAGCGGCGGCGCGCTGCTCGGCGACCGGGTTCGGATGCAAGACCATGCGACCGACGACCAGGTATTCATCAGGTCGATGGCCAGCCGCGGGCATCTCGGCGGACTGGCCTGGGCAACGCCGCAGGCGCTGCGCATCCTGGACGCCGCGGGCTTTGACGTCGTGCTGATCGAGACCGTCGGTGTGGGCCAAGCCGAAGTCGAGGTAGCGTCCCTGGCCGACACCGTGCTTGTGGTGGTCGCGCCGGGATTCGGCGACTCGATCCAGGCCGCCAAGGCCGGGATCCTCGAGATCGCCGACATCTTCGTGGTGAACAAGAGCGACCGGCCGGGGGCGCAGGAGGTCGTGCGGGACCTGCGGACGATGCTCGCGCTGGCGGACTACAGCGAGGGCCGCTGGAAGCCGCCGATCGTCAGCACTGCCGCCGCGACCGGCGACGGGATCGGCGATCTGATGACCGCGGTCGCCCGGCACGGCGCGTGGCTTGATGAGTCGGGCGAGGGGGTCAGGCGGCGCTGCGGCCGCGCGCGGGCCGAGATCTCCGCGATTGCCCTGACCGAGCTCGAGCAGCGCATGGGCGGGATGCCAGGGCAGTCCAGGCTGGACGAGCTGGCAGGCCGGGTTGCTCGCGGTGAATTGGACCCGTACGCAGCCGCCGACGAGCTGATCTCGGGCTAGGGTCCGGCAGGCCGGCGGTCAGCGGGCGAGTGCTCGTCTGCGGGCGCGGGCTGGTCCGGCGAGTCAGCCGCGCTGCCGCTGCGGTCCGGCCGGGGCCCGGCGCCGTCCAGCTCAGCGTTCGGGGCCGGCCGCCCAGGGGCGCGGGAAGCGGCCACGACGGCCTCCTGCATCACAGACTCCGCGCGCAGCCGCGCGTCATAGGCACGCCTGCCGCCGCGGATACCGAACAGCCGCTTGTTGATCGCGAGGTACAGCACCAGCGCGAGGTTGACGGCCAGCAGCACGAGCGCCAGCCAGCTCACCTTCCGCGTCAGGTCATAGACCTCCAGCGGCAGACCGAGGGATGTGGCCACAAACGCGAAGTACTCGCCCCAGCGTCGTCCCTGCCACAGTCCGACACCCTCGACCACCTCGATCGCCGCGTAGGCGGTCGCGCCGATCGCCAGGAGCGTGATGGTGTGACTGCTCAGCGTCAGCGCGTGCCGCAGCCCGACCAGCCCTGAACGGTTCACATTGAAGCCGAGCTCCCTGAACATGTCCCTCAGCACTGGGAGCTCGCGATTGAAGGCCCGCTCGATCGAGCGCTGCGAGCCCCTGAACCGCCACAGCAGGTAGCTGGCCGCGGAGAAGATCAGAACGCGGACAAACCGCTCGATCGCGAAGAGCCGGAGGATCAGCCTGCTGCGGATCTCAGTCCCGCGGCGCACCACCGGCGCCTGCGCGGCGGGCCCGCTGGCATCGGGCGGCCCGGCCACGAACGCGCCGCAGCGCAGGCAGCGCCATGCCTCTCCAGCCGCCACCGCGGCGGACAACTGAGCCCGCAACTCAGGCTCGTCGGGAGCGTAGGTCGTGTGACCGTAGCGCCCGCATCCCAGCGTGCTCCAGTCCACCACTGCAGCCTATGCAGACACCGCGCCAGTCTCCTGACCCGGCGGGACCACCGACCCCGCGGTCAGGCGCTGACCAGGACGCCGTCGGACAGCACCATGAGCTCACCGCAGGCCAGCGCCAGGGCCCTGCCGTCCCGGCCGGTGACCAGGATGCCGCTATCGCGACCGAGGTCGCTGATGACCTCGGCTAATGCGGTCGCGTCCCGCAGCGATAGCCCGTCCAGGATGCCGTCAGCCAGCAGCAAATCGGGCTGGTGGACGGCGGCGGCCGCCAGCCGGGCCCGGCGGCCGACAGCGTCGGGAGCCAGCCGGACTGGTACCTCCGCCCACGGGCTCAGCGCTAGCCGGTCCAGGATCGCGGCGGCGAGCACCTCGCGGTCGCTGCTTCCGGGTCCGGCCAGCCGGGCCGCATGCTCGACGAGCCCGCGTACCCGGATTCCCGGCAGCAGGCGGGAATTGCGGCGGGCGATCCCGACCCGGCTGCGGACCGCGCGCCGACCGCGGGCCGTGGCCAGATCGAAGCCGAGCACGCGCAGTTCGCCGTAGGCCAGTCTCGACGCGCCGGCCAGGACATCGACGAGGGCGGAGCCGGCCGCAGGCTGGGCTGTCATGATGCCAAGGGCGGATTTTCCTGGCATAGGCGGACCGATCCGGAAGCTCGCGGTCCGCACCGCCCAGCGTCCGCCGCGCCGGATGCCGATCCCGGCGGCGAGCACGGGATCTGCGGCCACGACTGCATGGGCCGACCGCACGGATTGCCCCCGAATTTGCTCATGAGACGTTCCCCAGCAGGCAATGTAACTTTCTGTAATTGACCATGTCCACGTACGCGCCGGCTGCTCCGGCTGGTATTGCACGGGCGGTGACCGAATGCCGACAAGCCGGACCGCGATAGCTTGTGCAGGTGCGCAAACCCCTGGACCTGCCCTTCGACCCCATAGCACGGGCTGCGCAGACGTGGGAGAGCCGGTTCGGGGCGTCCAAGGCGATGGCGGCGGTGACCACGATCATGCGCGTCCAGCAGATCCTGCTGGCCGAGCTCGACGCCCTGCTCCGGCCGCACGGGCTCACGTTCGCCCGGTACGAGGCGCTGGTCCTGCTGAGTTTCAGCCGGGACGGCGCACTGCCGATGAGCCTGATCGGCCAGCGGCTGATGGTGCACCCGACGAGCGTGACAAACATCATCGACCGGCTGGAGCGCCAGCAGCTTGTGGTGCGCAAGCCCAACCCGCGCGACGGCCGTGGCACGCTGGCCGAGATCACGCCGGCGGGCAGGGACGTGATACAGCGCGCGACGGCCGACCTCATGAGCGCGGAGTTCGGCATGACCGGCTACGGGGACGATCAACTCGAGGAGCTATTCGACCTGCTCCGCGGGCTGCGTGTGGCAGCGGGCGACTTCAAGTCGGACTAAGGCCCGTTCCCGCCCTTAACTAGCTATCCGGGACGGCTTCCACGTCTGGCCGCCGTCGGTAGTGACGAACACCTCGCCCAGTTGCGCGTCGGTCGGCACGGCCACGCCAAAGCTGGGGGTCGTCATGCCGATGTAGCTGAAGCCATCCGGCGCGGCAGCGGTCAGTCCGGCGGCGTGCCAGGTCGCGCCGTCACTGTTCGAGTAATAGATCCCGCCGGTGGTGGCCAGCACGATGATGTCAGGAGTGGACGCCGTGAGAGCGGTGGCAGTCCCGCTGACGTGCACCTTCCCGACCCTCGACCAGGTCGTGGCGGTATGGGAGACGTAGATGGTGGAGGTGGCGCCGCTGTCGCAGGCGAGCACGAGCGACGGCCCCGAGGCGAGCTGCGCGCTGGCAGGCTGGCCGCTGGCCTGGGCCGCACCGGGGAGGCAGGGCGCAACACCGGCTTCCTTCCAGGCCCCGCCGGTCACCGGCCCGGTCAGCACCGCGCCCGACGGCGTGAGCAGGTACCCGGTGCTCCCGCCGGACATCACCAGCGTCGCCGCCGACGGAGCTGACGACGTCATGGTCGCGAACCCGGGGGGCACGCTGACCGGACGCCAGGTGGTGCTGCCGGCCACCGAGGTGTACAGCGAGAAGCTCGTGCAGGTCGTCGCGTAGTCCTGGCCGGTACCCGAGCAGCTGGCGAAGATCGCGAATGCCTGGCCGCCGACCGTCTCCAGGTCGGTCACCTTCATGCCGTACGTGTCTTCCGACGTCCACGGCCAGCCGCCCTTGCTGGTGTCCCAGAGCCCGGGGCCGAAGGCCCAGCCGTCTTTGAGGTTGCTGAACCTGAGCTGGCTCACGCCGTCCGGCCCGCTAGCGCCAGGGGTCTCGGGCGCGCTCACGCCATACCAGGTCGACCCGTAGCTCGACGTCCCGGCCAGTGACGTGCAGTCACTCGTCGCGCACCGATTAGCCGCGTCGCCGGCCTGGCCGATGACGGCGCCGACCTCGCCGCCGGTGCCGGTGCCGACGAAGGTGATCGACGTGGGCCGGAAGTCGGCGGGCACCAGATATCCGGACGAGGTCACCGAGAGATAGCTGTGCGTGGTGGCGGGGATCGGGGTCGAGCTTACGGACCGCAACCCAAGGCTTGGGCTGGCGCCGCCCGGCACCGCGGAGGAATGCGTCTGGCTGGCGCCTGCCATCGGGGTCTGTGTGCCGGAGTGGTGGTCCAGGCTCGCCATCAGTGGCGGCACGGCGGCGGCTGCGCCGATGATGACGGCGCAGCCGACCGCCGCTATGACGGCCTGGGTTGTCTTGCGCCGCCTCGCCGTGTGCCGGATCCGGTCCAGTGTTCCTGGCGGCGGCAGTAGCGGGGTCACCTCCCGCTCCAGCCAGGTGTCTATATCGTCGCGGCCGTTACTCACGGGCCTCTCCCACGGCCGCCTTCAGACGCGTTCTCGCGTGAAACAGGTCGGCCTTAATCGTGCCTTCCGGGCGGCCAAGCATGACCGCCACCTCTTTGACCCCGAAACCCGCGTAGTAATGCAGCAGGAACGCGCTGCGCAGCCGGTCGGGCAGCGCCTCGATCAGGGCTCTCACGTCTACATCCTGAGCGGGCTGGTAGCTTAGTTCGCCCGCCCCCGCGGCGGTCATCACGCGCAGGGCCGAGCGCTCGCGGCCGCTCTTGCGCCAGTGGTCGCGGACCAGGTTGGTCGCGATCATGTACACGTAGCTCTGCGGGTTATCGAGCCCGGACCAGCGGGACAGCAGGCGCGTGAACGCTTCTGACGCGATCTCGTGCGCAGTCTCATCGTCATCGACCAGCCGCCGTACCCAGCCAGCCAGGCGCGGGTAACAGGCATTGAAGAACTCTTCGACCGCCTGCTGGTCGGAGGCGCGGAGCCTGGCCACTGAGCTCCCTTGCTTGGCGGCGCGTGCAGACCGCCCCGACCACCGTAGCTCGACCGAAGGTAGCTGCACAGGGCCTGAGTGCCGGAGCGCGAGAGTGCCGCTTGCCCCGCTGACGCTGTGTTGCATCTTTTTACCATTTCTCCGGTGGTTCTCAGGCCGCATCCGGCCGTTGGCCGAGCCGGGCACCACTTATGACGACGGACCGGGCCTCACGGTTGGAGGTGGTTGCCCACTTTTTCTTTGGCCGGCCGCGGGTAGACTGAAGCGCAGATAGTAGGACGTCCAACTAATTGGCGATTGAGGTTCTGATGCACGGTCACGAGGCTGCGGAGGGCGAGCAGCCGGCCGAGACGGACCGGGACTACGGCCGGGCGCACTGGCAGCGCCGCTACGACACGTCCCGGCTCAGGGATGCCGACTTCACGACCCTGTCCGGGGTTGAGGTCGATCCCGTCTACGGGCCGCCCGAGGGTTCTGTGGTGCCCGACTTCGACCGGATTGGCTGGCCAGGAGAGTTTCCGTTCACGCGCGGCCTCTATCCGGCGGGCTATCGCGGCCGGACCTGGACGATCCGCCAGTTCTCCGGCTTCGGCAACGCGGTCCAGACCAACGAGCGGTACAAGATGCTGCTGCAGGCCGGCGGCGGCGGCCTGTCGGTCGCGTTCGACATGCCCACGCTCATGGGCCGCGACTCCGACGACCCGCGGTCGGCCGGCGAGGTCGGTCACTGCGGCGTGGCCATTGACTCGACCGCCGACATGGTCACGCTCTTTGACGGCATACCGCTGGCCGACACGACGACCTCGATGACGATCAGCGGCCCCGCGGTGCCGGTGTTCTGCATGTACCTGGCGGCCGCGCAGCGACAGGGTGCCGACATCACCAAGCTCAACGGCACCTTGCAGACCGACATCTTCAAGGAGTACATCGCGCAGAAGGAGTGGCTGTTCCCGCCGCAGCCGCATCTGCGGCTCATCGGCGACCTGATGGAGTACTGCGCGCAGAACATCCCCGACTACAAGCCGTTGTCCGTCTCGGGATACCACATCAGGGAGGCCGGATCGACGGCCGCGCAAGAGCTGGCGTTCACCTTGGCCGACGGCTTCGGCTATGTGGAACTCGGTTTGTCCAGGGGCCTGGACGTAGACGTGTTCGCGCCGGGACTGTCGTTCTTCTTCGACGCGCACATCGACTTCTTCGAGGAGATCGCCAAGTTCCGTGCGGCCCGGCGGATCTGGGCCCGTTGGCTGCGTGACGTGTACGGGGCCAAGACCGAGCGCGCTCAGTGGCTGCGGTTCCATACCCAGACGGCCGGGGTCTCGCTGACCGCCCAGCAGCCGGAGAACAACGTGGTCCGCACCGCGATCGAGGCGCTCGCGGCGGTGCTGGGCGGCACGAACTCGCTCCACACCAACGCGCTCGACGAGGTGCTGGCGCTGCCGAGCGAGGCGGCGGCGGAGATCGCGCTGCGGACCCAGCAGGTCGTCATGGAGGAGACCGGAGTCGTCAACGTCGCCGACCCGCTCGGCGGCTCGTGGTACGTCGAAGCGCTCACCGACCGGCTCGAGGCCGAGGCCGAGGAGATCTTCGCCCGCATCCGCGCGATGAGCCCGGACGGCACGATGACCGGCGGGATCCTGCGCGGCATCGAGGACGGCTGGTTCTCGTCCGAGATTGCCGAGGCGTCCTTCAGCTACCAGCAGAAGCTGGAGAAGGGGGACAAGCGCGTCGTCGGCGTGAACTCCCACACCGAAACCGTCGAGAAGCCGATCGAGATCCTGCGAGTCAGTCACGAGGTCGAGATAGAGCAGGTCAGGGACCTGCGTGTCCGCCGGGCCGCGCGCGACCAGGCGGCCGTCGACGCCGCGCTCGCATCGATGCTCGCTGCCGCGCGCTCGGCCGAGAACATGATCCCGCCGATGATCGCGGCGGCGGCGGCCGAGGCCACGCTCGGCGAGATCTGCGACGCGCTGCGGGGTGAGTGGGGTAGCTACTTCGAGGTGCCCGCGTTCTGACGATGTCGATTCGGCCGGATGGTACGCAGGGCATTCACGCGGATGCGGCAGGATGGAGTCATGAAGCAGCCGCGGGACTTCTCCCTTCATGGCGCCATTGACCTGGGCGCACGCCAGGCGGCCGCGCAGCGCAGGCAGCGAGCGGCAGAGCAGGGCTCGGCTACGCCTGGCCGGGCGGGCAATGTCATCGAGGTAACCGAGGACACCTTCAATACCGACGTGGTGGCGAGGTCGCGGTCGGTGCCCGTCATCCTCGACCTGTGGGCCGACTGGTGCGGGCCGTGCAAGCAACTGAGCCCGGTGCTGGAGAAGCTGGCCGAGGAGGCGGACGGCGCCTGGATCCTCGCCAAGGTCGACGTAGACGCGAACCCGCAGCTCAGCGCCGCCCTGCAGGTGCAGTCGATCCCGATGGTGGTCGCAGTGATCGCCGGTCAGATCGCCGATGGCTTCCTTGGCGCCCTGCCGGAGGCCCAGGTCAGGGACTGGCTGGACCAGGTCATGGGCGTGGCAGCGCAACTGGGCCTGCAACCGCAAGCCGGGGCGGCCGCCGATGAAGCCGACCCGTCGGCGCAGGCAGCCGAGGGTGGCCAGCCTGGCGACGGCGGCCAGCCAGGTGGCATGCCCGCCTACGCGGACGGGGCCGCCGGAGCGCAAGCCAGGAGCGCGATGGCGGCCGCACAGGCGGCGATGGAGCGCGGTGACCTTGACGCGGCCGCAGCCGAGTTCGAGCGGGTGCTTGCGACGCATCCGGGCGACCCGGTCGCCACCATGGGCGTGCAGCAGGTGGGGCTGATCCGCCGCGTCGAGTCGTATGACCAGGCCAAGGCGCGTCGCGATGCCGACGAGCACCCAGACGACGCCGAGGCGCAGGCGCGCGTAGCCGACATTGACATGGCCATGGGCAAGATCGAGGCGAGCTTCGAGCGGCTGCTCGACACGATCAGGCGGACGTCGGGTGATGAGCGGGATATCGCCCGGAAGCACCTGATCGGCCTTTTCGAGATCTTCCCGCCCAAGGACCCCAGAGTCGCCAAGGCCAGGGCCACGCTGTCGAGCCTGTTGTTCTGAACGGTCGGTTCCCGTCCGCCAAGCGCGGACCGGCCCCTAGCGCGGGCCGGCGAGGTGCTCGAGCGCAGGTAGTGCGGCCGCGAGGGCCGCGAGCTGGTCGGATGGCAGCGCCGACAGCATGTCGGTGAGCAGGTTCGTTGCCTCCTGCTTGATGCGCTCAAGGACATCGCTGCCCTGCTCGGTGACGCTCACCAGGTACGCTCGCGCGTCGCCGGGCGCCGCATCCCGGCGCACGTAACCCTTGTCTTCTAGCACGTTGATGAGCCGGGTCAGCGTCGAGGGCGCGATCCGCTCGGCGGCGGCGAGGTCGCCCAGCCGGACCGGGCCCTTCACCCCGATGGTCGATAGCGTGGACAGCTGGCTCGGCGTGAGCCCGGCGAGATCATGCTT
>JASIBJ010000216.1 GCA_030045215.1 Streptosporangiaceae bacterium
GGGCCGACTACCCGACCGAGAGCCGGTCGAAGTACGGCATCTGGTGGTCGCTCGGCTGGCCGTACGAGACGTCGGTCTGCATGGCCCGCCTGGTCTACTCGGGCTACTTCGAGCGGTATCCGGGCCTGCAGGTGATCGCGCACCACGCCGGGGCGATGGTGCCGCACTTCTCCGGCCGGCTTGCCTCCCCGCTCGAGGACCCCGACCGGGACGCGATCATGTCCGGGCTCAGCGCGGAGCCGCTCGACTACTTCCGGCGATTCTTCACCGACACCGCGCTGTTCGGCGCCACCCACGCGGTGCGCTGCGCGGTGGAGTTCTTCGGGACCTCGCACGTCCTGTTCGGCACGGACATGCCACTGGGCGGCCCGGCCGTCGTCGCGGACACCATCGCCGACATCGAGGCGCTCGGGCTGCCCGAGGCCGACACCGCCGCGATCTTCGCCGGCAACGCGGAGCGCGTGCTGAGGATCCCGGCCTGAGCGAGCACAGCCAGAGCGAGCACAGCCTGACCGACTACCGGCCCGCACCCTCGAGGAGATAGTGATGCCGAAGTCAGAGAACTACGAGCGCCTCGGGGCCAAGGTCCTCTCGCTGCCCGACGTCATCGCCCAGTCCGTAGGGTTCATGGGCCCGGTCTTCTCCTCGGCTTTCGTGATCCCGCTCGTTGTCGGGGTCATCAGCGCGTCGGGCAAGGGCGGCGGCGTCGCCTCGCCCCTGTCGGTGATCATCGCCGGCGTCGGCGTGTTCGCGCTCGGGTGGATCGTGTCCAGCTATGCCAAGGAGGTGCACGCGGCCGGGTCGCTGTATGACTACGTGACCCGCGGCCTCGGCAAGCGGGTCGGGACAGCCGCGGGCTGGCTCTACTACGGGGGCGTGGTCGTGCTGCTGGTCGGGCTGCTCCTGCTGATCGGCGGCTACCTGCAAAGCACGATCGCGTCCGAGTTCAAGGTGAACCCGCTGCCGTCCTGGGCCTGGACGGCCATCGTCATCGCGCTCATCGCCGTCATCCTGTACTTCGGGGTCCGGCTGTCCACCCGGACCCAGCTGGCCCTGGCGCTGGTCTCGATCATCGTGCTGACCGTCTTCTTCATCTCGGTCATCGTGCAGCTCGGCTCGGCCAACAGCGCCCGGCCGTTCGAGCCGTCGTCGTCCGCCGACGGCTGGTCGGGGATCTTCTTCGGCGTGCTGTACGGAGTATTGCTGTTCGTCGGGTTCGAGACTGCGGCGAACCTGGCCGAGGAGACTCCTAAGCCGCGGCGTGAGATCCCCATCGCGATCATGACCACCGCAGGCATCGCGACCGCCATCTACCTGCTGGCCACGTACGTCGAGGTGGCCGGCTTCCACTACAGCCTCAAGGCGATCACGGCCGCGGCCTCGGCACCCCTGTTCGCGCTCGGCGCGGCCAAGAGCGCGGGCGGCTACGGCGGCACCTGGATCGACCGGCTGCTCGAGCTCGTCGTGCTGTTCGACATGCTCGCGGTCGCGATCGGCTGCGCCGTGTCCGGGTCGCGCGGGATCTTCGCGATGGCCCGTGACCGCCGGATCCCGGCGGCGCTGGCGATCACGTCCAAGCGGCACGGCTCGCCGCTCGGGGCGGGCGTCTTCGTGATCGGCGCCTCGATCGTGGTGTTGCTAGTCAACCAGTTCTGGACGAGCCTGTTCGCGCTGCCGGCCACCCCGCACTACTTCGCGCTGTTCGCGTGGGGCTCCACGTTCGGCGGCTTCGCCTTGGTCGTGGTCTACCTGCTGATGTGCGTCGGGTCGCTGCGCAGCTTCGCCGCGTCCAGCCGCCGGGTCTCGATCGTGGTGTCGGCCGTCGTGGGCATCGTGATCACCGGTGGCGCCATCTTCGGTTCGTTCTACAAGGTAACGAGTCCCACGATCGAGGCGCCCTATTACGCTCTGGCACTGCTCTGCATCGGCTTCGCATCGACGTTCGTCCTTCGGGCCAGGGAGTCGGCCAGCACGCAGCTGCCCGACCTCACCGCGGAAGCCGCGAGGTAGTCAGCGTCGCGCGCATTCCCGAGCACTCGGTGGTGGGCAGTGGCACGGGTTCGGCGGTGAGGACCTTCGTCCGTTGACGCTCGGATTCGGCGGTAGGACCATTAGCTCGTCCTGGCAGCCGTCGCATGGAGGTGCCGGAGATGCCGAAGTACTTATGTACGGGTGGGTACAGCCCTGAGGCCTGGGCGCTCATGGTGGAGAACCCCAGCGATCGCGCAGGCGCCGTCCGGAAGGTGTGTGAAGACGCCGGGGGTCACCTCGACATCTTCTACTGGAGCTTCGGGCCCGATGACTGGATATTCATCTGTGATCTCCCTGATGAGCTCACCGCGGCTGCGGTGAGTGTGGCGATTTCAAGTTCGGGTCGGCTTCGGAACGTACGCACTCAAAGATTGATAACCACGCAGGAAGCTCAGTCGTTGCTGGCCAAGGGGAAGGAGCTTGCTGGCGGGTACCGGCGACCTGGGGGATAACGGCATAGCCGAGTCCGGCGCTGGTCCTGGTAGGCGAAAGCGCGCCTGATGACGGTGAGCTCGTCGTCGCGACTGTTCGCACGGGCGCCGGCTTCATGCTACTGGCCCGGCCGCGAGCCGAGTTGGTTCGTCGTCATGGCCGGGGCCAGCCCGTCTGCGTCTGCGACGACCCCTACAGGCGCGAAGGCGCGCCGACCACGGCGCGCCTCCGCTATGGCAGGGTTCTGCATGCCTGCCTGGCGTCGTCTTACTGGCCTACTGCTCTCCTGGGTAGAGATGCTGGCCTGCAGTGGACGTATTACACGCATCGGTGATGAGCGTCCCCGCGGTAGAGGCCCATTCGAGGCACTGTCCGGGGTAGGCCTCGTTTTCGAACATGCTCCAGCCGTTCTCACTCGCGTACACGGACCACTCCTGATCACTGTTTGTGGTGCAGTCCTCAAGGATGACATGGCCGTCGGATTGTGCCTGCATGCACCCATCGGTGCCGTTGTGCCTGATGGTGCGCGGGCCGGGGGTGGGGTAATACCACTCGCTGGTGTCGTTGCTCGTTTCCATGAGGATGGAGTCCCCGTTGGCGGACGGGGCCTGGGCGCAGGCGACTTCGCCTGAGACGCACAGTATCTGTGGCGTAGAGCTCGCTGACGCTGTGCCGGCGTAGACGACTCCGAGCCCCATGACCGCCACGGCGCCGGACGCGATCACCGCCAGCTTACGTAGCAATTCCATCAAAGCCTCCAATCATGGATTGCCGGTGGATTGGTTTTACCGATGCGACGCCGACCATAGTGCTGCCCGCGAATGCAGACCAGGTATTTCCGACCGGCAGTTTCCGCTGGTAAACTGCCGGTTTGTCGCGGAAGCAGGATTCAGCTGGCGGGCGCTCTCGGCCATTCCTGTGGCTAAATGGGCGGCAGCGTCCTGACGATTCAGACCTGCGAGGTCCAGAATGACTGACACTGGGGTCCTGGGAACATGGCTGAGGTCTTGCCGCGAGGCCGCTGGGCTGTCGCAGGAGGAGCTAGCTGAGCGGGCCAGCTTGAGTATCCGGGCGCTCCGCAACATCGAGCGCGGCCGCACCGAGTACCCGCATCCGCGATCGTTAGAACGGCTCGCAGCTGCATTGGCGCTTCAGGGCCCGGCGCACGCGGAGTTCCTCCGCCTGGGCCAGCGCTCGGCGGCGAGTATTACGGCGCCACAAGGACCCGTCGACAAGGTGCTGATAGTTCCTCGGCAGCTTCCGGCGTCCGTCCGGCAGTTCGTCGGCCGCGAGCATGAGCTGGCGGTGCTGGCCGGCCTGCTCGGCGAGGCAGGCACCAGCCCGGCGGCCGTGGTGATCTCAGCCATTGGCGGCACTGCGGGCATCGGCAAGACCGCCCTGGCCGTTCATTTCGGGCACCAGGCGGTGGAGTTGTTTCCCGACGGCCAGCTGTATGTCAACCTGGCCGGGTTCGGCCCATCAGGGTCGCCGCTGGCGCCCGGGCAGGCGGTGCGCGGGTTCCTGGACGCGCTGGGAGTCCGGCCCGAGCAGATCCCGAAGGCCCTGGGTGACCAGGCCGGTCTGTACCGCAGCCTGCTGGCCGGGCGGAGGGTGCTGGTGGTGCTGGACAATGCCGCGGACGAGGAGCAGGTCCGGCCGCTGCTGCCGGGATCGCCCGGCTGCCTGGCGGTGGTGACCAGCCGGCAGCAGCTGACCGGGCTGGCGGCCACGGAAGCGGCCGCGCTGATCACCCTGGACTACCTGCCGGACGCCGAGGCCCGGCAACTGCTGACCGCCCGGCTCGGCGCCGCGCGCGTTGCCGCCGAACCGGCCGCGGCCAGCGACCTGATCACGCTCTGCGCCGGGCTGCCACTGGCGCTGACCATCACAGCGGCCCGCGCCGCAGCCCGCCCTCGCTTCCCCTTAGTCGCCCTGGCAGCCGACTTGACCGACAGTGCCGCCCGGCTGGACGCCCTGGAATCTGGCGACCCAGCCACCAACGTGCGGGCCTTGTTCTCCTGGTCATATCAGCAGCTCAGCGAGGAATCGGCGCGGATGTTCCGGCTGGTAGGCCTGCACCCCGGCCCAGACATCTCGGTGCCGGCCGCCGCCAGCCTCATCGGCAGTGACGAATCC
>JASIBJ010000023.1 GCA_030045215.1 Streptosporangiaceae bacterium
TCGACGGAGAGGAACAGGCCGGCCAGCCCGGCGTAGCCGCGGCTAGCCAGCCGCCGCGGCCCGAGCCGGCGCTGTTCGCCGACCGCGAGCACGGCCAGCACGGGAAGCGCCAGGCCGCATCGGTAGAAGACGATCGGCACGGACTGAGCGTGCGCGAGCGTGACCAGCACGGGCATGGGAGAGATGCACGCTGCACCGAGGACCGCCTGAGCGATTGGCCGCGACTGCACGCTCGTGTCCGCCAGGCTGGCTGTCAGGACGGTCCCGCTCTCTTTCAGCTGCCACGGCCCCGCGCATACCGGCACAGGGGGCAATATTTCGCGGATTACTTTATATCATGCTGTATCGGATTCTCAGTGACTGTAGGACGAAAGGAATGCCCGGTCAACGCTTGTAGAATCCGGTTTCGTGTCAGAATCTGAAACCCGCTCCTCACGAGCGGAACAGCGTCGCATGACTGAGGCGAGGATCCTGGCGGGCGCGTCCCGGCTGTTCATCGACAACGGCTACGAGCGGACCACAATCCGAGCCGTCGCGCGCGCCGCCGGGGTGGATGCGGGACTGGTCATGCATTACTTCGGTTCCAAGCGTGAGCTCTTCCAGCGCGTCGCGCAGGCCAGGCCCATGCCGGAGTTGAGCGGGACAGCGGAACAGGTCACCGAGCAGATCCTGGCCATGCTCACCGAGTCACCGGCGGAGGCGTCCGGGCAGTCGCTAGCGCTCCTGCGGTCCATGCTCACGCACCCCGAGGCCGCACAGGCATGGCGGGAAGCCGCTGACCGCTTCCATACTCAGATCAGCCAGCCGATTGCCGCAGCCGACGCCGACGTCAGGGCCGCACTGGTCAGCGCCATCGTGCTCGGCGTCATCGTCTCGCGGCATCTGCTCGGATCACCGGGCCTGAGCGACGCCAGCCCGCAGCAGGTGGCCGACCTTCTCCGGCCGTGTCTGCGGTCTCTGACCCGCGCCGATCCCCTTCAGGCAACCACCGAGGTGGCGCAACCTCTCCCCGTCCGCCGAGCTGCCCGAGTGATCCTGCTTGACCCCGATGACCGCGTGCTGCTCTTGCGCTACGACGACGGCCCGCCCAATGGCCGCCACTGGACGACACCCGGTGGCGGACTCGAGGCCGGCGAGGAATACCCGGCCGCCGCGCTGCGCGAACTCGCCGAGGAGACGGGCTGGACTGACGTGATCCTGCTGGGTGAGGTACACCGGCGCAACTTCACGATGGAGTACGCCGGCCAGATCGTGAGTCAGGTCGAGCGGCAGTACCTGGCCAGGACCGACCAGCCGCACCGGGAGATCCACGGGGTGGAGGCCATGCATGCCTCCGATGGCATCGCGGCCTGGCGCTGGTGGACGCTGGCCGAGCTCGAAACGACGCGGGAAGAGATCTGGCCGCCGAATCTGGCCGGCCTGATCAGGTCGTCGATGAAGTCCCGGCCCAGGTAGCGAGCGGGAGCAGCATCAGATGACACCGGAGGACCTCGTCGGCCTCGCGATCGACGTCGCAGAACACGGCCTGGAGGCCGGGGAGCTGCCGATCGGCGCGGTCGTCGCCCTCGGCGACGAGGTCATCGGCCGCTCGTTTGCCATGGAGCGGTCGCAGCGGCGGCGCCTGGTGCACGCCGACCTGCTGGCGATGGAAGAGGCGGACCGGGCGCTGAGCGGGCGGAACCGAGCGAGCCGGAGGGGCGCGGCGGCGCCTGGACTGAGGAACGGGTTTGGCGACGAAGGAAGGGGCCTGGCCAGCCTGCCGGACTGAGGCTCAGGGGGCGACGCGCCCGTTCCGCTCAAAGGCAGCATGCGTCAGCGGCATCAGCCTTGCCCACTGCGCCTCCATCTGCTCTGCGACCATCTCGATTTCGCGCTGCGGGAACGAAGGGAACGCCGCGTCCTCGCTGCGGACGCGCAGCGACAGGAAGTTCATCAGAGCGCGCGCGTTGCAGGTGGCGTACATCGACGAGTAGAGCCCGACCGGCAGCACGGTCCTGGCCACCTCGCGCGCGACCCCGGCCTCCAGCATGGACAGGTAGGCGGCGTAGGCCTGGCGGCAGGATCCCTCGACGGCCTCGGTCACGAGTTCGTGCTGCGCGGGCGTGCCCGGCTCGAACACGTACGCACCCGGCTTGCCCGTCTGCACCAGCTTGCGGTCGGGTCCGGGGCGGTAGAAGACCGGGTTGAGCTTGCGGTACCGTCCGCTCTCCTCGTTGTAGCTGAACGTGCGGTGTCGCATGAACTCGCGGAACACGAAGATCGGCGCCTGCACGTAGAAGGTCATCGACGAATGCTCGAACGGCGTGCCGTGCCGGTCTCGCATCAGGAAGTTGATCAGCCCTGCCGACCGCTCGGGGTCCGCGTCGATCTCCGCCAGGGTCTGTTCGCCCTTGGTGGACACCCGCGCGGCCCAGATCACGTCCGCGTCAGACGCTGCGTGCTTGATCAACTCCACCGTCATGTCGCTGCGGAAGGTGATGTCCACGTCCTGCACGGTGGCCATTCTGCCCGGAGCTACCGTCAGTTCCATCGAGAAGCCCTTCCTGATCACGATGCGGCCGGCGGGGAGCGCGAGACCGAGCACAATCATCCCGATTCCGGCCGGCCTTCGCTGCCACGACGCGCGCAGGGCACCGATCGATCTTCCGTGAGTCCTGGCCAGAGCCGGTCAGAGCCCCGCCAGAGCGGGCCGCATCACCGTGGCTCCGGATCGCTGCGATCTGGCCGGTCTTAAGAGATCGGTTAATCCGCAATCGCAGGGCCTTGGCATCGGGGATTAGAGTCGAGAGTGAGGGTGGAGGTAGCTGCGATGAGCGCTGACCAGGACGAGGCACTGGAGGTCCTGCGGGCCGTGTGGCGCGCCCGCGGGCACTCGGCGACCGACCTTGCCGACGAACTCGGCGAAAGCAAGTCGTGCAAGCGGATGACCGACGTCGGCTTCGATGACTTCGCGGGCGGGGAGGAAGCCCGGACCGCTGCCTGGCGGGCCACGCTCGAGCGCGAGGGCAAGCTCAGGGACACCGGCAGCGTCAGGGACCTTGTCGACCTTGTTGGGGAATCAGCCGATTCGCGGTGACGGAGCGAATCCGGCGGCCACGAGCGAATCCGACGGCGAGGAGAAACGCCTTCAGTGGAGTACCCGCAGACCGTCGGTGAACTGACCGACCACTTGCGCCAGGGGGGCTATCTGGCCGATCGCGGGCTGGCGACAGCGCTGCTGGTGTCCTTGTCGCTGCACCGGCCCGTGCTCCTGGAGGGGGAGGTCGGGGTCGGCAAGACGGAGGTCGCGAAGGTCCTGGCGAGCGTCTACCGACGACGGCTCATCCGGCTTCAGTGTTATGAGGGGATCGATACAAACCAGGCGATGTACGAATGGGACTACGCCCGGCAGATGCTGCAGATCCGGGCGCTGTCTGAGCGGCAGGCGGCCGACGAGCAGTCGGTGGACAAGCTTTTCGGCCCGAAGTTCCTGCTGGAGCGGCCGCTGCTGGCCGCGATCCGGGCCGGCGACCAGGCGGTCCTGCTGATTGACGAGATCGACCGGGCGGATGACGAGTTCGAGGCGTTCCTGCTCGAGGTGCTGTCGGACTTCCAGATCAGCATCCCGGAGATCGGCACGATCGCGGCCGCCGCCCCGCCCGCGGTGATTCTGACCTCGAACCGAACCAGGGAACTCCATGACGCGCTGCGCAGACGCTGCCTGTACCACTGGATCGGGTACCCGCTGGCCGAGCGCGAGACCGAGATCGTGCTGCTCCGCGAACCGGCAGCCGCGCGATCCCTGACCACGAAGGTCGTCTCGGCCGTGCACCGGCTCCGCGAGCTTGACCTGGCCAAGCCGCCGGGGGTGGCGGAGACCATCGACTGGGTCCGCACGCTCGGCTTCCTCGGCGAGACCGACCTCACCGTGGCGGCGGCGGCGGACACCATCGGCGCGGTGATCAAGGACAGGGACGACCTGGACGTGGTCCGCGACCAACTAGAGGAGATCACTTCCGGTGCCTGACCAGGCAGCTTTCCCCAGCGTGCTGGTCGGATTCGGGCAGGCTTTGCGAGGTGCCGGCCTGTCGGTGGGCACCGGCGACGTGCTGTCGTACTGCAGTGCCGCGGGCCTGCTCGACCCGTCGGATCTGGCCGACCTGTACTGGGCGGGCCGGGCCACGCTCGTTCGCAGCAAGGACGACATTCCCCGCTATGACGCGGCCTTCCGGCAGTACTTCCTCGACGAGTCCGCGCCCGCGGCCCAGATGCTGTTCCTGCGCGCCACCAGCTCGGCCGAGGCCGAGGCGGCCATGGTGATGCCGGGCACGGAGCCGGGCACCGGGTCGGACGAAGAGGAGGCGGTACTCGGCCTGATGGCCTCGGACGTCGACGCGCTGAAGCACCGGTCGTTCGCTGCCTGCACGCCAGACGAACTTGCCGCCCTCCGGCGGATTATGGCCAGGATCAAGCTGACTCCGCCGCGGCGCCGCACCCGGCGGACCAGGTCAGGTCAGACCGGACGGGTCCCTGACCTGCGCAAGGTGATCAGGGAGTCGATGCGGATGCACGGCGATCCGGCCCGGCTGTACTGGCGCCAGCGCCGCGTCCGGCTCCGGCCGCTGATCTTGATACTCGACATCTCGGGCTCGATGGCCGATTACTCCCGCCATCTCCTGCAATTTGCCTACACCGCCAGGCATGCCGCCGCGAAGGTCGAGGTGTTCTGCTTCGGCACCCGCCTCACGCGCATCACCAGGGCGCTGGAGCACCGCCGGCCCGATAGCGCGCTTGAGCAGGCCGCCAAGGCAGTGGTCGACTGGGATGGCGGGACCAGGATCGGCGCGTCACTTGACACTTTTGTCCGGCGCTGGGCCCGAGGCGGGATGTGCCGCGGCGGCGTGGTCGTGATTTGCTCCGATGGCCTTGATCGCGGCGACCCTGAGGTTCTTGCTGCCGCCATGGAGCGGCTGTCCAGGCTGTGCCATCGGATCGTCTGGCTCAACCCGCATAAGGGCAGCAGCCCGCAGTTCCAGCCCACTGCAGTCGGCATGATGGTAGCTGCACCGCACATCGACCTGCTGCTGTCCGGCCATGACCTCGCCAGTCTCGAGGAGCTTGCCGCGCTGCTGCCGGTGCTGAGCTGAGGGGCCCGCCGTGAAGTGGAGCGTGGGGATTGAGGCCCAGGGCGACCGGGTGCTGACCAGGGAGGAGATCGTCGAACTCGCCGACGCCGTCGCGGCGAGCAATGGGATCGCGACCGGGATCGGGAGCAACCGGTTCGGCGCCCAGCTTGTGGTGGACGCCGACACCAGGGAAGAAGCGATCGGAAAGGCCACGCAGGCCTTCCGGCAGGCCGCTGCTGCTGCCGGCCTCCCCGCGGCGCCAGTGGTCCGCACCGAGGCCATCAGCGAGGCCGAGGATGAACCGCCGTGATCAGGCTGGGCTCGCTGGCCGGCTACCCGTTCGAGGGACCTCGGCTGCTCGCCGGATGGACGCCGCCGACGACAGCGGGCGTGTACGCGATCGCCTACAAGCCCGACCCTGACCGCAAGCCCGAGCAGTATGCCGTGATCTATGTCGGGCACAGCGACGACCTGTCCGCCGAGCGGTTCCCGTTCCAGCATCCGCGGTCGGCCTGCTGGATCCGGCGGGCGGGCTCGAAGTGGAAGGTCTACGTGTGCACCTACGAGGTGCCAGGAGGCGGTCGGCCCCACCGCGAGCAGGTCGCGCGCGAACTCACCGCGATCTACCAGCCCAGCTGCAATGACCAGCAGTTCGAGCAGGCGTGGAAGGACGAATGGATCGGCGAGTATTCGGCCCCGACCGCCGCCCCTGTCGCCAGGCGCGGCCCGGAGCAGGCCAAGCCGCCGGGCTCCGGCGGCCAGCCTCCGGGCAGATGACCCGGCTAAAACTCAGCGGTCTCGAATATCCAAACATTTCCGCTTAGAAAAGGGGTTAATTTCAGCCGGGGTGGAATTGGCGAGACTTTCCTGGCGGGCCGGCACCGAGGCCGGCGGGACCGCACGGACCCGCCTCCCGCGCCGTAAACTGGCGGCTACAATTTCTGCGGATACCGCGCGTAGGCCAGCAGAAATCTCCGTTGAGACGCGTCGTCTGATTCAGGCTGCTGTCGGCAAATCGGCGATTCCGCTGCCTTGACCGCGGGGGCGAGATTTAGCTCACCCGGTCAGGACATACGGGGACGGGCATAGGTCGGGAAGGAGGCGACAGACCTAGGTGTCAGATGAGGCGGCGGTGAAAGGACTTGCCGCCGAGGTGACCGAGTCGTCGCAGCAGCCGGCTTCCCCTTGGACGCGGGCCTGGTTCAGGCACCGCGCGCTGGCGATCACACTGGCCTGCTATCTGCTCGGGGCGTTTTTCGTAACGTACAAGCTCTGGATCAACCCGACAGGGCGCTGGCAGACCGGCGACATCGAGGATGTCGACCAGGCCACCTGGTTCATGCGCTACACGGCGACGGCGCTCGAGCACTTCCGGTTGCCGGCGCTGGTGACGGCGACGATGAACGCCCCGCACAGCGTGAACCTCATGTGGAACACCTCGCTGCTACTGCCTGGCGCCATCGTGACGCCGGTCACCTTGCTCTTCGGTCCGCAGGTGAGCCTGACCGTCCTGCTCGTGATTGCCTTTGCCGGGTCGGCGGCCAGCATGTACTACGTGCTGCGGCGCTGGAACGCCAGCCAGCTCGCGGCCGCACTGGGCGGCTTCCTCTACGGGTTCTCGCCGGCTCTCGTGCAGTCTGGCATAGGGCATTACTCCCTGGTCCTCGGGATCATCCCGCCGCTGCTGGTCGACCGGATTCTGCGGATCGCCACCGGCCGCGGCAAGCCGGTTCGCAACGGCGTGTGGCTAGGCGTTCTTGCCGCTGCCCAGGTGTTCGTCAGCGAGGAGGCGCTCACCGACGCGATCATCGCCGCGGTGATTCTGCTGGTGGTGCTGGCCGTCTGCCGGCCCGGGGAGGTGGCGGCGCGACTGCGGCCCCTCGCGATCGGCTTGGGCGCGGCCGCCATCTCCGGCCTGGTCCTCGCGGGCCGGGCGATCTGGGTTCAGTTCCACGGCGTGGTCGTACGGGATGCTTCGGCGACGGTCACCATCATGTACAACGGACG
>JASIBJ010000217.1 GCA_030045215.1 Streptosporangiaceae bacterium
CTCCGGCGGCGCGCAGGAAAGATGGCTAGAGAAGACGCTGCGCGAAGCGTCGACCGACACCTCGGTCGACTGGATCGTCGTCGTCATGCACCAGCCGGCCATGTCCACGTCTGACGCAGAGGGCTCCGACCTGGGCATACGCCAGAACTGGATGCCGCTGTTCTACCAGTACGGCGTCGACTTCGTGCTTGCCGGACATGACCACGACTACGAGCGCAGCTACGTGGTCAAGGGCACCGACCCCGACACCATCTTGCGGCCGCACGTCGTCAGTACCGAGCTGACCCACCTGGACTCCGACCTGGGCCTCGTTCACCTGGTAATCGGCACCGGCGGCACCCATGGCCACGACGACGTCTACGAGACGGACACCGCCGGCGAACCGGAGGAGGGCATCAACGTCTCGGAGACTGAGATCGAGACCGAGGTCGCGCCGTGGTCCGCGGTCACCGACCCCAACACCACCTTCCCGTGGGGAATCGGCGTGTTTGACGTGGACCCTGGTGGCTTCCCCGGCGACAAGACCACGATGACCTTCACCTACTACCACACCTCGGCCTGGTCCGGCTCGGGCCCGTACCCGGTGCCGGTCGAGTTTGACACGTTCACCGCTACCCGGACCCGCTCGGACGGTTTTGGCTTCCGCCGGCGTACCGCCAAGTAGTCCTGCAGCCCGCAGATTCGGTGAGACGCGACAGCGCTGTCCGGTCTCACCGAATCTGTCCGTGTGGCCTCTGACGATGGAAGTAGTCGAGGAGAAGCGGGACGTCAGGGTTAGGCACCGCGAACTCCAGCCTGCCGCGCGCGGTCTCGCAGACAACGACCGTAAAACCGGCGTACCCTAACGGCTTTCCTTCCCGGTAGTTCCCGATGTTTCTGATCCGGCGGTCAGTGTCGGGGTCGCGGGGCCGGGAGTAGGCGGCAGTCACGGTCTCGGCGATCCGCAGAATGTGCCGGTCGGGGGTGAACCAGAACGGACGGAGGATGACCGCATCCGGGGTGAGGTCCATCTTCCGGTAGAGGAACCGGGCTGAGTACGGCGAGTACAGACCGCGGAACAGACATGCCACCCGCCGCGCCTCGCCGCCCTCGATGGCAGCCATGTCAGCGCGCTGAGCTGCCGCCTTCGGGGGGAGGAAACCGCCCTTGAGCGTTTCCCACCCGTTGCGCGTTCCGGCGGCGTGTTTTACCCGCGGCGCACGCGACATCTTCACTCGCTCCACCAGAACGACGCCTGCTCGATATCCCCCGCGGGGCTCAGTATGACCTGTAGGAGCAGTGCCGCGCGAGCGCCAGGGCCGTGATCGGCTTCTAGCTTCGCCAGCTGGCATGCGTACGACAGAGTCGCCGGTAAGCTTGCTCGACAGCAGACAGCGACTCGTATGAAACATCCGAACGAAGCTGTCTCAATAGATTTGCTCGGTCCTGGCCGGTGTTACGGGACGATGACGACCTGTTCGGGGGAGCCCTGGACTGGTATGGGCGTACCGACCTGCTGGCTGGCGGCCTGAATGGGAATGACCGCGCCGACGGTATGCCCGTGCTGTCTCGCGGTGCCGCCGACATAAGCCATCGTGCCGGCCGTCGAGAAGGCGACGGCCGCACTCCCAGCGAATCCAGACGGCAGGTCGACTGGCTTGAGCGCCACATCGGAGACGAGATCGATTGGTTGCAGCCAGCGCTGACTCACTAGCTGCGCGTAGGCGACCTGGCCATTCGGTGAGATCACGAAGTTCGAGGCCACCGCTGTGAGGCTGCCATCCAGCCGGATGGGCTTCTCCGCCCGGTTGGTCGCGAGATCGATCGGGATCACGTAAGGCGCCCCCCACAGGTAGCCAGTCTTCCCGTCTGGCGCGATGGAGATATTCGCGCCGACATAGGTGGAGCGCCCTGCCCGTCCTACGAATGCCAGGCCCGCAGTGTCGGTGGCGACGCTGACCGGCGTCACCCAGACGGTGATGCGCTCGGAATTGCCGGCCTCGCCGTTGATCGCGACGTTCGTGACGTAGGCGGTCCGGCCGTCGGGAGTGATCGCGACCGCATAGATCTGGCCCCGTACGTGCAGCCGGACCGACGGGAGTGCCCGCCCCGTGGTGAGATCAACCGGGATCAGCTCCGAGTCGGTGACGTATGCCTTCCGGCCGTCCGGCGTCATGACGAACGACCCGGAGACGCCGACCTGCCGCTCGACCCCGGTGGCCAGGTTGATGGCCACCAGCCCGCCGGGTATCCCGGTCGCATAGGCGACCTGGCCGCCTGGCGCGATCTGAGCCGTCAGCGCAGGGCTCCCGCCCCAACCGGGCGAGACGGACAGCAGGCCAGTCAGCCGGACTGGCGTGCCCATCCGGCCGGTGCTGGTGCTGACCCGGGTGACGTAGCTGATGCCAGGCCCGCGCCGACCGGGCCGCGTGGCGCTGAAGACGTAGAGGGCGCTGCCGTCTGAGGCGGCTTGCAGGCCCGCTATCACGCCAGGGAATCGGAGCGGGCGGAGCGTCGTGTGCGTGCTCAGGCGGATGGGCGTCACCGTGTTGGCGCTCGTCCAGACGAAGGCGCTCGGGGCGGTGGCGGGAGTCCAGTAGTCGCCAGCGAATCGCTGACCGCCATGCGTCGACCCGAGCGACCCGGCGGCCACGGGGATGGCCGCGATCAGCGCCACCGCGGCGAAGGACGCAGCCGCTGCCTCGATCCTGCGGCGCTTGCGCAGGCGCAGGCCGGCCAGCCGGCAGTTGGTCACTAGCTGCGGCGTCGGCGGCAGGTCCGAGACTGCGCGCTCAAATTGCGCGCGGAGCGATGTTGCGTCCATTCCTGGCCTCCTGGGTGCGGGGCCCATCTGTCGCCGCCGGCGTGGATGGGCTTGCGTCGATTGGACTGCCGTCCAGCAGCAGTCGCAGCTTGTCCAGGGCGCGCGCGCTCTGGCTCTTCACGTTGCCGGCCGAGCACCCGAGTAGCGCCGCGACTTGGTCAATGCTCATGTCCTCCCAGTAGCGCAGCACGACCACAGCGCGCGCCCTCGGCGGGAGCGTGGCCAGGGCATCAATCAGGGCGAGCCTCAGCTCCGGTGTCCGCGGCTCAATGGCCCGATCACGCAGCTCCGCGATGTCCGCGGTAAGCACTTCGCGCCGCTGCGGCCTGCGGTAATGAGCCAGGTAGGTGTTCAGCAGTGTGCGCTGGGCATAGGCATGTACGGCGTCCCGGTTGCGGATACGCCACCAGGCGGCAAAGACCTTGGCCAGGGTCGTCTGCGTAAGGTCCTCGGCAGTGTGCCAGTCACCGCACAGCAGGAAGGCAGTCGCCATCAGCCGGGAGGATGCGGCGTCGGCGAACTGCGTGAACTCATCGTCGGCGGATGTCATTCGGCATTCGCCCTCCGGATTCTGGCCGCGAATGTGGCCACCTACTGAGATAGATCCAGCGGGCCGTTTGCGGGTTGCATCGCTGGCTTGGCGGTTATCACCTCGAGGATGTGCTGGAACCACCACTCCGCCCGCGCGACCTGATCCTTCGGCACCGCGTTCAGCAGCCCCGCCGGGAGCGGGGGAGCGGACATGTGCCCGCCGAGCCGAGTCCCGGACAGGCACGGTCTCACTCGAGTTGGTCGGCCACAAGCGAAACCGCGCAACTCGGATCAGGCACCGAGCAGACGGTCTTCCGGTCGTATCTCATCTGATCTGCTCGGTGGTGAGCGTTTGCTCCTGAGCGTCTCATCCGATCTGATCGGCCAGCGCGTAGAGCTGCAGCACTGCGTTCCTGGCGCCGCGGGCGATATGCCAGGTCAATGCCTTGCGTTGACCGAGATGATGGTGGCGTGGAGTGGTCATGGGTCAGCACTCTTGAGGAAGTCGAGCAGCGTCGGCAGGTTGCCAGTTGCCTGGCCGGACTCCAGCTCGCCGCTGTCCGGTACTGCCAGATCGACTACGCCCTGCCGGACAGGCCGGATGGACTCGATGGCCCGCGGCAGGTGGTCAGCGATAGTGAGTGGCAGGATCCGACCTTTCGGTATGCGTTCGGCGACAGCACAGACTTCGGCGTCGAGCTAGAAACCACCTGCGGCCGGTTGTTCACCGTGTCCTGGGACTCTCCAAGCTGGCATGAGGGCATCTGGCTCAGGCAGGTTCCGCTAGTCGGCTATGCCGTGCAGTTCGATGCGAACTGCGCTATCTGGGATGTGTCTGATGCTGGACGCTGGGATCGGTTCATTGGCCAGGAGATCACCGCCGTCCGACTGCATTACAGGCCCTGGGCACCAAACGACGGATTCTGGTGCACACGCATTACAGTCACAATTTCTGGCAGCGACGTCGAGTTCCTAGGCGGCCAGGCGGATGCCGAGCAAGATCTTGCGCCGTCGGCTGACAACATCGCAGTCATCTTCCCGCCGGCGCAGTTGCCAGCGTGGACAGTATTCGCGGATGAGATCTAACCTGCGCGATACGGCTCGCAGCAGTTATGGCCAGCGCAGAACGATGCCGCAACCTCGGGAGAGGGGCAGGCAAGCAGGTGGATAACGATCTGCGGCAAAGCCTCCCCGCGGCGGCCTGCGCGATCGTGCCCGGGAACCTCGGCTGGCTGGGAAGCAATGAGGGCAGGCATAACAAGAGCGCAGCACAGGAGCGCAGCTTGCGGTGTAGAGCGATTAGCAATGCAGCTCGGTGAAGTGGCGGGAGCCCGGATCTCCTTCTGTTCAAGTCGGCAGGCGGCGCCAGGTAGGCCACTTCAGGCCACTCCACGGGCCAAGTTTGCCAGGCCTGCGCGGGCAGACTCGGGAGGCGCTTATGGCCGACCGATCCGCTGAGATAGCCCGCGCCGCAGAGGCATGAGTTACGCGATGCTGGTTCCGTGACGAATCACGACCTGCTGGCTCTCGGGCGTCTCCTCGATGCCATGGACGATGAATATGACGGGCGGATCTCCGGCGAGCAGCTGGTTGAG
>JASIBJ010000024.1 GCA_030045215.1 Streptosporangiaceae bacterium
CAGGCGACGGTGCCGTCGGCCAAGAGCGGCAACGGCCCGGCGCTGGCGGTCTTCGACGGGCGGCTTTATGCGGCCTGGACGGGGCTGACGACGACGAAGGTTTTCTACGCGTCGTTCAACGGGCACAAGTGGACGGCGGAGACGACGGTGCCGTCGGCCAAGAGCGGCAACGGCCCGGCGCTGGCGGTCTTCGACGGCCAGCTCTACGCCGACTGGACCGGCCTGACCACCACCAGGCTGTTCTATTCCGCTTTCAACGACCACACCTGGACCCCGCAAGCCCAGCAGCCGCAGGCCAAGAGCGGCAACGGCCCGGCGCTGGCGGTCTTTGACGGCCTGCTGTACTCCGACTGGACCGGCCTGACCACGACCAGGCTGTTCTATTCCGCTTTCGACGACGATACCTGGACCCTGCAATCCGAGCAGCCGCAGGGCAAAAGCGGCAACGGCCCGGCGCTAGCGGTCTACCACGGGCGGCTGTACTCGGCCTGGAACGGCCTGACTACGACCAAACTGTTCTACTCCTCCTTCAGCACCTGAGCTGGCGTCCCGGCTCCTGCTCCGGCTGTCGCGGAGCAGGAGCCGGGGCCAAGGCGTTGATCGCCCGCTAGCCGAACGCGGAGGTGTGTGACGACCGTGTCGGCTGGAAGCTGCGCAGGAGCCGGTCAAGCATCTGTGTCTGGCGGTCGGGGCCGACCCGGTCGGGGTACATCACCCGCTCGGCTGACAGGCCATCGATAAGCGCGACCAGCTGATGCGTGGCCAGGTCGAGGTCGCAGTCCTCGCTCAGCTCGCCCATGTCGGCGGCCTCCTGCAGGTGCCCGCGCAGCCGGCCGCAGAGCCGCTCGAACTCGGAGTGCTGCAGTTCGCGCAGCTCGGCGTGGCCGAGCGCGCGGCCCCAGAAGCTGATCTCGATCTGTGCCTCCAGGTCGCGGATGCCGTCGAGCGGGAGCGCCTCCAGCATCACCTCCCGCAGCGCCGCGAGACCGGACAGCCCGGCAGCAGCGGCGGTCATACGCGCGCCGACTCGCCGGTGCGAGAGCACCAGGGCCGAGCCGAGGATGTCTTCCTTGTCCTGGAAGTAGTGGCCGAGGATGCCGCGGGAGCAGTTGGCCTCCCTGGCAATGGCCCGGATCGTCGCGCCGCGAATCCCGTCGCGGGCGATGACCCGCCAGGTCGCGGCCAGGATCTCGTCCCGCCTGGCGTCCCAGTCAACGATTTTCGGCATCTCCGCCTGACTGCTAGGTGAGGGGGTCGCATCGGATCGTACTGCGGTTGCGGATGACCTGTTTTTTTGTCGGACGTCCGTCTAACATCCCTGTGTAATGCACGACACGGCCGAGCTGCAAGCGGCCCGCGAGCAGCTCGTGACCTACAGCACGCACCTGGTGGATGACGGGCTGGCCGTCGGCGCCGCCGGGAACATGAGCGTGCGGGCCGGCAACACCGTCGCGATCACGCCGTCCGGGATTGCCTACCCCGAGGTCGACGCAACCGACATCTGCCTGGTGTCCCTCGACGGCGCGGAACTGGACGCGCCCGAGACCCCGTCGAGCGAGCTGCCGATGCACCTGGCCGTGTACGCGGCCACCAACGCCGGCGCGGTCGTGCACACCCACTCGGCCGAGGTGATCGCGCTGTCCACGGTCTGCGACGAGCTGCCCGCCGTGCACTACGCGATCGCTGGCCTCGGCGGCCCGGTCCGCGTGGCCGCGTACACGAGGTTCGGCTCGGCCGGGCTGGCCGACGCGGCGGTCAAGGCCCTGGACGGCCGCAAGGCGGCGATCCTGCAGAACCACGGCGCGATCTGCTACGGCGCCACGCTGGCCCAGGCCTACGACCGGGCGCTGTTGCTCGAGTGGCTGGCCAGGGTCTACCGCCTCGCCCGCGCCTACGGGGAGCCGCGGATCCTCACGCAGCCCGAGCTGGACGAGGTCGCCGCCGAGGCGCGCCGGCGGCGCTACGGACAACGGCGGCGATCGGCACCATGAGGGGAACTAGCGGCCTCCCTCCGACTCCGGCGCCGTCACCTGGGGCGGTCCGCCCGCACGGGGCCGCCCCCTCCGTCGCGGTGGTCGGCGCGCACATCCTGGACGTGCTCGGCCGACCGGTGACGCAGATCCCGCCGGGGCAGAACAGCGCCCGGCTGGACGAGATCAGGGCAACCGCTGCGGGCACCGCGGCCGGGACCGCCGTCGACCTGGCCAGGCTCGGCGCGGCCGTCCGCTCGTTCGGCGCGGTCGGCACCGACCTGCTGGGGGACATTGTCGTGCAGGCCATGGCCGCGAGCGGGGTGGACACCAGCGGCGTGGTCCGCAAGCGCGGGGCGCAGACCTCGGCCACGATCCTGCCGATCCGGCCGGACGGCTCACGTCCGGCGCTGCACGTCCCCGGCGCGACCAGGCTGCTGGAGCTGGCCGACCTCGACCTCGATGCGGCGGCGGGCTGTGACGCGTTGCTGCTCGGTGGCCCGGACGCGCTAGCCGGCCTGTCGGCCGCGGACCTGGCCGCCGTCGTGGCGGCGGCTAAGCGCGCGGGCGCGCTGGTCGTGGTCGACGTGCTGCATCCAGGCAGCCCGCGGAGCCTCGAGCGGCTGGCCGGCGCGCTCGCGCTGGCGGACTGGTTCTGCCCGAACGATGACCAGCTGCTGGCGCTGACCGGCCGGGCGGAGCTCGGCGAGGCGATCGCCGACGTGCTGGCGCTGGGTACCGGGGGCGTGGCCGTGACGCTCGGGCCGGACGGCTGCCTGGTGACAGACGACAGTGGCCGGTCACACCTCGTTCCCGCCCTGAAAGTACCGGTCGTCGACACCACCGGCTGCGGGGACGGCTTCAACGCGGGCTTCGTCACCGGGCTGCTGGCCGGCTGCGAACCCGCGGACGCGGCCAGCCTCGGCGTGGCCTGCGGTGCGCTGGTCGCGACCGGCCTCGGGTCGGATGCCGGGATCGAGAGCCTCGAGCAGGTGCTGGAGTTCCTGCGCGGTGAGCAAGCCGAGACGGCCACCCGGATCAGCGGGCGCCTGGCCGAGGCCGGGCTGGGATCCAGAGCCCTGGCCGGGATCGAGGAGCGATGGGTAAAGGAGCACAGCGCATGACGCATCAGCTGACCCGGCCGGCGGTCAGGGACGAGCGACCGCGCAGCGTGGACACCGAGCTGCGGCGCCGGGCGCGCGTGGTCATCCCCGGCGGGATGTACGGGCACCAGAACGCCGGACCGCTGCCGCCTGAGTACCCGCAGTTCATGCGGGCGGGGCGCGCGGCGCGGATCTGGGACGTGGACGGGAACGAGTACGTCGACCTGATGTGCAGCTACGGTCCGGTCGTCCTCGGTCACCATCATCCGGCGGTGGAAGACGCGGCGCAGGCGCAGGCCGAGCTGGCCGACTGCCAGAACGGCCCGGCCGCGGTGATGGTCGAGCTGGCCGAGCTTCTGGTCGGGACCGTGCAACACGCGGACTGGACCATGTTCGCCAAGAACGGCACCGACGCCACCACGATGTGCGTCACGATCGCGAGGGCCCACACGGGCCGCGAGCGCATTCTCGTCGCGACCGGGGCCTATCACGGCTCGGCGCCGTGGTGCACGCCCCGTCCGGCGGGCGTGACCACGGCGGATCGCGTGAACATCGGCCATTACACCTTCAACGACCTGGCCTCGGTGGCGGCCGCGGTTGAGGCGGGCCCCGAGCCCGCCGCGATCGTGGTCAGCCCGTTCAAGCACGACGCCGGGTTTGATCAGGAGCTTGTGGACCCGGCGTTCGCCCGCGGCCTGCGGTCGCTCTGCGACCGGGTCGGCGCCGCGCTGATCCTTGACGACGTGCGCTGCGGGTTCCGGTTGCACCTCGGCTCGAGCTGGGAACCGATCGGCGTGCTGCCTGACCTGTCGGCGTGGAGCAAGGCCATCGCCAACGGTCATCCGCTCGCCGCGGTTGCGGGCGGCGACCGGTTCAGGGAGGGAGCCAAGAAGGTATTCGTGACTGGCTCGTTCTGGTTCTCGGCTGCCGCCATGGCGGCCGGGGTCGCCACGATCAGGGCGCTACGGGCGGAGGGCGCGATCGAGGCGATGGAGCGGATGGGGATAGCGCTGCGGGCCGGGATACTCGAGCAGGCAGCGGCGGCTGGGATCGAGGTCAGCTACACCGGTCCGCCGGCGATGCCGTACATGACCTTCGCCGGAGACCGCAATCACGCGCAGGCCAGCGCGTTCGCCGCCGCGACGATGCGGCACGGCGCCTACCTGCACCCGCGGCACAACTGGTTCATCTCGGCGGCGATGACCGAGGCGGACCTGGAACGCGCGCTCGGCGCAACCGCAGCCGGGTTCGCCGCCGTAAACGCACAGTAAGCCGTTCGTCTGCACTGCGAAAGAAGGCAGGGGAGGTCCGCACATGAGCGCTGAGGATCAGGCCAGGGTTGCCGGCCCGGAGAGCGTCGTTGCCCCCGACGCGGAGGAGGCGATCCTCGCCAGGGCTGGTTACAAGCCCGAGCTGCGCAGGTCGCTGCGCTTCTTCTCGATGTTCGCCATCGCGTTCTCGATCATCTCGATCACCACCGGCATCTTCCTGAACTACGGCTTCGGTCTCGAGTACTGGGGTCCGGCATCCATCTGGACCTGGCCGATCGTAGGCGTGGGTAACCTGATGATTGCCCTGGTGGTTGCCGAGCTAGGCACGCGCATCCCGCTTGCGGGCTATGCCTACCAGTGGAGTTCCCGGCTGGTGAACTCCTCCTATGGCTGGTTCGTCGGCTTCGCCGGCCTGCTGTACATGACAGTGGGCGGCGCGGCGATCATGTACACCGTAGCTGCGCCGTTGCTGCTCAGCGAGTTCAATTACACGACGCCGAATCCGCGGCTAGTGCTGACCGTGGCGATCATCCTGATGCTGCTGCCGGTGGTCTTCAACATCATCAGCGTCCAGGTAGCCGCCAGGGTGAACAACATCGCCGTGTTCACCGAGATCATCGGGACTGTGGTGTTCGGCGTGCTGCTGCTGGTGCTCTGGGGGCTGAAGACCAAGCCCGCGCCATACGGCGCCAGCATCCTGACCAGCACGCAGTCGGTGTTTCACAATCCAACGATCTACGCCTTCGGGCTGGCGGGCCTGCTCGGCGCGTTCACCTTGGTCGGGTTCGAGCTAGCCGCGGACATGTCTGAGGATGCCGTGAACCCGCAGCGCAGCGTGCCCCGCGGTGTGATCTGGGCCGTCGCAGGTTCCGCGATCCTGGGCATGATCGCTCTGATTGGTTTCACCATCGCGATTCCGAACCTCAAGTCAGTTGAGACCGCGCCGCTCCCGCTGCTGGTGATCGCCGGCTACTGGCTGCCATCCTGGCTGGTCAAAGTGTTCATAGCGTTCGTCATCTTCTCGATGTTCGCGATCCTGGTGGTCGGCGCGGGGGCCCAGGCCCGGCTGGGCTACTCCCTGGCGCGCGACAACATGCTGCCGTTCTCCGGGGTCATCAAGAAGGTGAACCTGCGCACCCAGACCCCGATTGTGGCGCTGCTCGTGTTCGGCGTGATCGACATCGGCGCGCTGTTTTACGGCTACCTGCAGACGAGTGCGTTCCTCACCCT
>JASIBJ010000218.1 GCA_030045215.1 Streptosporangiaceae bacterium
GCCGCACTCGGGCTTACCGACGTGTTCGCCGAGCGCGCTGAGCGCATCAAAGGGGAGCGCGGACGGCTCTTCGAAGCGTTCGGCAAGCTCGGCTTCAACCCGCTGCCCACGCAGACCAATTTCATCTTCTGCCGGGATACGGATGACGACCTGCCCGCGAAGCTGATGGCAGCCGGATACTGGGTGCGCGACGGCCGGAGTGTCCAGATGCCCGGCGGCATGCGAGTAACGGTCGGCAGCCCGGACGAGAACGACGAGCTCCTGGCAGCGATACGGGTGATTGTCGACCCCGGCTGACTCCTTGGGGCGCCAGGCCAGATGCGGGGCTGACTGGTCTCGGAATCACCAGCTTCAGGTGAGGAGCGTTCACCTGCTCACGGGCCAGCCTGGGCTCAGTCGCCAAGAGCGGCACGGCCGCAGGGGCGTGCCCGATACTCCAGGGAGATACCGTGACATCACCAGCATCTGAGGTCGGCAGCGCCCCGGACCTGCCCGACTACGCGCCGGTTCCGCGTTCCTCGCTCGGCGCGGCCCTCAATGACCAGGGGTACTACGTCGGACGTGTCGAGCGGAACCTGTACTGGGTTACCGACGGCGTCTACCAGTCGGCCTTCCTGACGACCCAGGACGGCGTGGTGCTGTTCGACGCGCCTCCCAGTATCGGCCCCAACCTCAGGCGAGCCGTTGACTGACCTCGACGTGCAGTATCTGCCCGACATCGCCATCGAGTGCCCGGCCTGTCATGGCGCTCGGTTCAATGACGCGACGCTCGCGGTCAGGGTAGGCGGCCTGACCGTCGCCGACGTGCTTACCCTAAGCGTCGAGGAGGCCCTCGACTGGTTCTCCGACCGGGCGCCGATCGCGTCAGCGCTGCGCCCTGTGAGCGAAGTCGGGCTCGGTTACCTGCGGCTGGGAGAGCCCACCCCGTCCCTTTCCGGCGGCGAGTCGCAGCGGCTGCGGATAGCGACCCGCCTGCGCACCAGTCAACGCAACGTCCTGTACGTGTTCGATGAGCCGTCGACCGGTCTGCACCCTCTCGACGTCGCCACCCTGGTCAGCGTCTTCGACCGGCTGCTCGAGGCCGGCGCCACGATCATCGTGATCGACCACGACCTCGACCTGCTCGCAGCCGCTGACCATCTCATCGACATGGGACCGGGCGGTGGGCCAGAGGGCGGTCGCATCCTCGCGGCAGGCACGCCGCTGGAGGTGGCCAAGGCCGCAGACAGCGTAACTGGCCCGTGGCTGACCGAGTATCTGGCTTCGGCCGCGGCAATCGCGTAACACGCAGCTGCCCGAGGTCACGCGCAGTCAGCGGTCGTCACCTGATCCCGGCGATTGGCCTTCGCCGATCTCGGGTACCCCGCTTACCGTTAGTGACAGACGCGAGCGTGCGGGTAACTGAGATTCGCCGAATGGAGTGGCAGCTGTGACGCCAGAGGACGCGGTTCGGGCTTACTTCGCTGTCTACAGCGAGGGGCGGCCGGAGCAGTTCGACGAGGTCGTGTCGCCGGATTACGTCGATTATGGCCACACTCCGCCCGGTCACGGGCCACAGGGTGCCCGCGATGACTATGACCACGCCGTCAAGATCTCGGGCGGCGTACCCCGGTACGACATCGACGCATTGGTTTTGCGCGATGACACGGTCGCCGTGGCCTGGACCGGGCACCTTCCGGACGGGTCGGATTTCCGCGGCCTGAGCCTGTATCTGGTTGTCGAGGGACTGGTCGCCGAGGCCCGCCACGCGATGATCGGCCCGCCTCCCGGCTGACCGCGTGCGGCGATTCGCTGGCGCTGGCTGGGCTGGAGTTCGAGGACGTGTGGCTTAGGATCCGACCGGTAGCGTCTATGGGTGGCCAAGGTGGATCCGTTGAGCGAGACCGAAGAGATCTTCTGGCGATCCCTCATGCGCATCGTGCTGTCCCTGCCCCGTCGCCTTGACAGCGACCTGGTGAGAACCGCGGGAATCACCGCGAACGAGTACACCACGCTGATGTGCTTGTCGGAGGCTCCAGGCCGCGAACTGCGGATGGCAGACCTCGCCAACGCTGCCGCGCTGTCTGCGAGCCGCATGACCCGCCTCGTTGACGACCTCCAGACCCGCGGCCTCGTGGCCAAACGCGCGAGCGCTGAGGACGGCCGGGGCAATGTCGCCAAGCTAACGCCGGCCGGGCTCGCGAAGCTCAAGAAGGCCTGGCCTGCCCACCTCGCGAGCGTTAGGGGCAGGGTTTTCGACCACGTCGACGCCTGCACGGTCACAGACGCGGCGCAGGCCCTGTCGAGGATCGCAGCCCAGCTGGAAGCCGGCCGCTGAGGCGACAGCCTGCCGGCATCCGCCGGCTTCCTAGAGATTGCTTGCTAAAGCAAATAAATGGCGTAACATCAGAGTTCCCTGCCAGCCGCGCGTACGAACCAGGGCGCGCCGGAGGCCGAGGAAGCGCAGATGGCCGCAACCATGCTCGTCTCCGACGAGGCTTGTACGTGACCGGCATCGACCTCGTGGTCGACGGCGGCATGAAGGTGTGGTGACGGCCGCCGTGGCTACGCAGATGCCCGGATCGATGCCCCGCGCCGATACGTCGGCAGTGCCCGTGGCGCCGGGCCGGCACCGGTCCGGCTTCTGGGCCGTCGCGTACGCCTTCCTGATCGTGATGGCAGTGGCAACGCTGCCCAGCCCGCTTTACGGGCTCTACCGGATACGAGATCACCTTTCGGCCTTCATGATCACCGTGGTCTTCGCAATCTTCGCCGGGGGGACCATCGCCGCGCTGCTCGGTGACCGCTTCCTCGTCGCCCGAGTGGGCCGGCGCGGCGTGATGCTCGGCTCGGTCGCGACGATGATGATTTCCGTGGGCTTGCTCGCGGTATGGAAGGCATTGCCGGGACTTCTGATCGGGCGCTTCCTCACCGGGCTGGCAGTCGGCCTGGCATCGGGAACCGCGATCACCTACCTCATCGAACTGCGCCTGCGCGCGGATCCGAAGGCTTCGGCCGCCCGCGCTCAGCTCATCGGTACCTCCGTGACCGTGGGCGGGCTGGGAATCGGCCCGCTGATCGCCGGCTGCCTCGCCGAGTGGGCCGGCCAGCCGCTGGTCGTTCCCTGCCTGGTGTTCGTGGCGCTGGGGGCAATCGCTCTGGCCGGCCTGTGGGTCTCGCCCGAGACGGGCGCGCCGGCAGCACGAGCGACACCGGTGAGTGCGCGGGGCTCGAGACGGCCGGTCCGGCTTCCGGTCCCGGCAGCGGCCGGAACCCTCGCGGCTTTCGCGGCCAATGGCCTGTTCGCCGGGCTGTCAGGGCTCTTCCTCGCGACGACGCTGCGCCATCCCTCGCACGCGCTTGCCGGTGCCACCCTCTTCGTGGTGTTCTCCTGCGGCGTGGCGTCCCAGCTCGCCACCGTTGGGCTGCCAGCCTCGCGGGTGCTCGCGCTCGGCACGATCTCGATGCTCGCAGGTCTCGTGCTGCTTGTCGTTTCCGTGCGGCTCCCGGCGCCAAGCCTCCCGTTGTTCCTGGTCGCGGGCGGGCTGATCGGCGCGGGCTCCGGCGCCGTTTTCAAAGGCACCACCGGGCTCGTGCTCGCGGCGAGCCCGCCAGAGAGCCGCATAGCGATGACCTCGGCCCTGGTCATCGCGCTGTACATAGGACTCTCGGTCCCGGTGATCGGAGCCGGGGTCGCACTCAGCCAGGGGGCGAGCGCGCCCAATACCGTGCTCGGATTCGCCATCCTCGTGGCCCTGGGCGTGTCCGTCTCAGGCTGGGCACTGCTGGGACGCCGGCCCTCGGCGGCCCGGCTAACGGCCTAGCCCTGCGCCGCCGCGGCATCGGTTCCGTCCCGCGTCATCGTCATGAAGCCGGTTCCCTCCGACGGGCCGGCGGGTGGATGTAGAGCTCCTGACGCCCCCGCGAAGGCGCAGACTGCTCGGCCTGCGGTGGCAGCTGGTACGTCACCTCGCGGAGGTGGTCGGAGTACTGGCGGTCGGCGTTGTAGACCTTGTCGAACTTCCACAGCATCTTCACGAAGTTGGTCTGGCCGTGGAGGAGTTGCCGGGCAACGATGCCGGTGGTCTGGGCCAGCGCCGCCACGCCCAGGTGCTTGCGCGCGAGCACTGCCTGCGTCTTGACCAGTTCCTCATAAAACTGGTGTAGCGGGAGCCGGGTCGGCAGCACCGCATGCTGGACGTCAAAGAGCCGGTAGTCGAGGGTGGTCAGCTTCCGCGACTCGGTGAGCCACGTCTCGGTCCCTGGGTACGGCGTCTGCACGGTGATGTTCACGATCTCGGGGACGCTCATGGCCCACTCCCGGACGAACGCGAAACGCGCCTCGTCCCAGTCGGGATCCGCGATGATGTTGATGGCCACCATCAGGCCCATCGACCGCGCCACCTCGAGGGCCTCGTTATTCACCTTGGGCGTGGTCCGCTTGCGGAAGGCCTTGAGGCCTTCCTCGTCCAGCGCCTCGAGGCCGAGGAACATGTAATCGAGCCCGAGCCGTTTCCAGCGGCGGAACACTTCCTTGTTGCGGAGGAGCACGTCGCAGCGCGTCTCAAGGTAGTAGGACTTGCGGATACGGCGCCGCTCTAGCTGGCGGGCGATCTCGTCGCCCTCCTCGGCCTTGATGAACGCGACGTCATCGACGATGAAGACGCCCGGTTCGCGGATGCGGACCATGTCCTCAACCGCGGCCTCGGCCGACAGGCGACGGTAGCTGCGGCCGTAGAAGGTCCAGGCGCTGCAGAACGAGCAGTCCCACGGGCAGCCGCGCGTGAACTCGATGGAGGCAGCGGGGTCCATCACGCCGATGAAGTACTTGCGGCGTCGGCCGCCGAGATGCCGGGCGGGGAGGTGATCGTCCAGGCTGTGCAGCATCATCGGCGGCCGACCGGTGACCTCGGCCGTGACCGCGCCTGGCACGTCCGCCCAGGCCCGGTCGGGCAGCGCGGCAAGCAGCGCCGGCGCGCCGACCTCGCCCTCGCCCTTGAGCACCACGTCGATCGCGCCCTCGGCGTGAGCGAGGACCTGGCTGGCCACGAATGAGACACTGTGGCCGCCGGTGAAAATCACGCAGCCCGGCAGGACCATCTTGATCCACTTGGCCAAGTCCACGACCTCGGGCACGTTGGCCAGGTAGTTCAGGCTGAACCCGACCGCGTCAGGGCGGAACTCGGCGACCACGCGCTCCAGCTCCGGCCGCCGATAGACCTGCAGGTCGACGAGGCGGACTTCGTGCCCGTCCGCCAGCACCGCGGTGGCGACCCGCTCGAGGCCCAGCGGTTCCAGCCGCAGGAAGATCTCCGAGTACATCAACGCGCTGGGATGAACGAGCAGTACTCGCATGAAGGTGGCCTTCCGTTCCGGAGTCGGCGGGGTCAGCTGGCGGCCGGCGTGCGGGCGTTGCGGCGGAGATAGCGCAGGAATTCGCCGCCCTCCCGGAGCCGCCGACGGGCCATGTCCGGCTGGCGCAGCATCTCGGCCGACATTTCCGCTAGCTTCCCGGCACGGAAGTAGAACCGGCGGTAGAGCGTGTCGACCGAGTCCAGGATCTCGGTGTGGCCGAGGTGGGGGTATGAGAGCGCGGCCAGCTGCGTGCCCTGTTCGCTCACCAGCGCACTGCCATCGTCATCCGCCGGCAGCCAGCCGTTCTCCTTGGCCTGCCGGTACAGCTCGGTCCCCGGGTAGGGAGCGGCGACAGAGACCTGAATGGTGTGCGGATTCACCTCGCGAGCGAAGCTGATCGTCTCGCGGATGGTCTGCTGCGTCTCGCCGGGGAGGCCGAGCAGGAATGTGCCGTGCACGGTGATGCCGAGATCGCGGCAGTCGGCGGCAAAGCGGCGAGCCCGGTCGACGCGCAGCCCCTTCTTCACGTTGTTGAGGATCTGCTGGCTGCCGGACTCGTACCCGACGACGAGCAGGCGCAGGCCGTTCCCGGCGAGGACCTGCAAGGTCTCGCGCGGCACGTTCGCCTTCGCGTTGCACGACCAGGTGATGCCGAGACGGCCCAGGCCGCGAGCGATCGCCTCCGCCCGCGGTCGGTCATCCGTGAACGTGTCGTCGTCGAAGAACAGCTCCTTGACCTGCGGGAACAGCCGAGTCACGAGCTCGGCCTCGGCCAGCACGTGGTCGACGCTCCTGGTCCGGTATAGGTGGCCGCCGATGGTCTGCGGCCACAGGCAGAACGTGCAGCGGGAGCGGCAGCCACGCCCGGTGTACAGCGAGATGTACGGATGGCGCAGGTAGCCGATGTAGTAGTTCTCCGGTCGCAAGTCGCGTTTGTACACCGGCGTTACGAACGGCAGCTGGTCCATGTCGGTGAGGATCTGCCGGTCGGCGTTGCGCACCACCTCGCCGTCCGCGCCGGTGTAGCTGATGCCGTCGACGGTCGCGAGCGGTCGGCCCTGCGCCACCTCGGCGATTGTGAAGTCGAACTCCTCCCGGGCGACGAAGTCGATCGCCCTCGACGCCTGTAGTGAGCGCTCGGCCTCGACCGCGACCTTGGCCCCGGCCATGCCGATGAGGAGCGACGGGTTGGCTGCCTTGAGCGCCTGCGCCGCGCGGACGTCACCGGCGAAGGTCGGTGAGCTGGTGTACAAGACGGCCAGCTCGTAGTCGCGGGCCAGCGGGACTACGTCGGCTAGCGACAGGCCAGACGGCGGAGCGTCGACCAGCTTGCTGCCGGCCACCATCGCGGCCGGCTGCGCCAGCCAGGTTGGGTACCAGTACGACCTGACCTCTCGCTTCGCCTGGTACCGAGCCCCGGCTCCGCCGTCGAACCCCTCGTAGGACGGGGGCTGCAGGAAGAGCGTGCGCATCATCTGGATCTGCCTCCTGTGGTCGCCGGCACGTCCGCGCGAGACGAGATGTCGCGCCCGACTGCGAGCTCTGGCACCGGCGGTGCGGGCAGGTCGACGCCGATCTGCCGGAGCGCCGCCGTGTACGCGGGCTCCCAGGGCGGCGGCCGGCCAGAACGTCCGCTCGGACGGGGCGCGCCGTCCCGAAGCGCCAGCACCCGTGCGGTAATGCCGCTGACGGTTGGCCGGCAGACATGCGCTCGGCCCTGCTCAAGCTCGTGCTGCAAGTTGTCCCGGCCGTGCCCGGGCATGACGTCGAGCATCAGCAGTTCGCGGCCGACGATGCGGGCCTCGCTGCACGTGACCGCGCCGGGCAATGCGAGCACGACGTCAGCTGCCGCCATGAGCTCGGGCACCCGGTCGGTGAAGCCGAACGGCCTGATCCGCGGTCTTGCCACGGCCAGCTCCCGGAGCTGGCGCTCGGCTGCCCGTCGGCGGCCGGCCACGGCCAGCACGTCGATCCCGGCGTCCGCTAGCGCTGCGGCGCTCTCTGGTAGCGGGCAGAAGCCCCAGCCACTATCGATCATCAGAATGCAGAAGCTGTCAGCAGGTACCCCGAGCGCGGCCCTCGCCTGCTGTTGGGACGGTGCGGAGTAGAAGGGCGCCCGCACCGGCGGCGGCACGATCGCCACCCGCGCGTGCGGCAGGTAACGGCGGACGGACTCCTCGGCCGCCGCCGACGTGACCAGGAAGAGGTCGGTCCCCGGGGCCACCCACATCCGGTGCACCGCCACATCGGTGCAGAGCACCACGGTGCGGCGCGCTGGCGCCTCGGCCTTGAGCCTGGCCGCTGCAGACGCGCCGGTCGCGAACACGCTGAGCACTAGGTCAGCCGGCTGCCGGTCCAATTCGGCTCGCAGCGCCGGGACCATCCTGGCGGTAGTCGCCCGGTCCATCAGATCGGCCAGCCGGCTTCCGGTGCGAAGGTGGGCGAAATGGAGCCCGTCGTATACGCCAGGCATGCCGAGGAGACGATTGAACAGCCGCTCTCCGGCAACGCCGGCCACCGGCCCGAGGAGGGCCATGCTGTCCAGCCGCCTGGTGTGCCAGCCCGACTGCTCAAGCAAGCCGACGCAGCTGCGCGCCATCATCTCGTGACCGAGCCCGAACGACCCCGCCAGGAGCACCGCGTGTCTGCTCACGGCGTCTCCCGATGGCGCGGCCGCGTACTTCGCCCGGCCGGAGCCTCACCGGCTAGCACGCATCCTCTCCCCCCGCCGCGCAACCGTCTCCATATCCCCCGGCTGACCCGGCCGCGCACCACCCGCCCGGGGTGATTCCCTGCCGCCCAGGGGACGGGTGAGGCTGGTGGTGGGAGCGCTTGACTGGAGTTATAGACATAGAGACAGGCCGCGGGACGGCGCCGCAGGAGGCCGGCGCTTGTCCTGATGCCCTTGGGGAGCGAGGACTCGTGTCGCGTGGCCGGACCTGGCCAGGCGGCCCTGGTTAGCGTTACGAGGAAAAGAAACCGTCATGTCATCCGAAAGCCGTCGATACACCGCCACTCTCCCAGCGGGCGGCCTTGCGCACGCGCCGGCAACATGGCGAGCAGCTGGACTGATCGGCCGCGGCGCTGTGTGCCAGGAGCTTGATCAGCTCGTCGACGCAGTCGGCACTGGTCAGAGCACGGCGCTGGTCATACGGGGCGAGCCGGGGATCGGGAAGACGGCACTGCTTGACCATCTGGCCGAACACGCGCCGGGCTGCCGGGTCGAGCGCATGACCGGCATTCAGTCGGAGCTGGAGCTGGCATTTGCCGGACTCCATCAGCTATGCCAGCCCATGCTGGCCCATCTCGACGCCACGCCTGCGCCCCAGCGCGCGGCGCTGCGGACCGCGCTGGGCATGAGCACCGGGCCGGTACCCGACCGGTTTCTTGTCGGCCTGGCCGTGCTCAGCCTGCTGTCCGACGTCGCCCACGAGAGGCCTCTGCTGTGCCTGATCGATGACGCCCAGTGGCTGGACCAGGCTTCCGCGCAGGTGCTGGCCTTCGCCGCCCGGCGGCTCGGAGCAGAGTCAGTCGGCCTGGTCTTCGCCGCTAGCGCGCCGACGCGTGAACTCGCGGACCTGCCGGCCCTGGTCGTCGGGGGCCTGCGAGACGAGGATGCCAGCGCGCTGCTCGACACAGCGCTTGCGGGTCCGATAGATCCGCAGGTGCGCAGCCAGATCATCGCCGAAGCGCACGGCAACCCGCTGGCCGTGCTCGAGCTGCCACGCGGGCTGGCCGTGGCGCAACTGGCCGGCGGGTTCGGACTTCCCGGCGCGATGGGCCTGGCGGGCAGCATGGAGGAGAGCTTCGGGCGCCGCGTGAATGCGCTCCCCGGCCCGACGCGCGAGTTGCTGCTCATCGCGGCGGCTGACCCGACTGGTGACGCAGCGCTGGTGTGGCGCGCAGCTTCGCGGCTCGGCATCGGTGCGGAGGCAGCCGTTCCGGCCGCCGAGGCCAGTCTGGCCGAGTTCGGTGCCAGGGTCCGGTTCCGTCATCCGCTCGTCCGGTCGGCGGTTTACCGATCGGGTTCGGTGGGGGACATCCGGCGGGCCCATGGCGCGCTGGCGGACGTCACTGATGCCCGGCTCGACCCGGACCGGCGGGCGTGGCACCGGGCGCAGGCTGCTAACGGACCGGATGCGGATATAGCCGACGAATTGGAACGCTCGGCCGAACGCGCCCGGTCCCGTGGCGGTGTCGGCGCGGCAGCGGCGTTCCTGGAGCGCTCGGCCGTCCTGACGCTCGCGCCCCGGCAGCGGGCCAGGCGGGCGCTGGCAGCCGCGGAGGCCAAGCTGCAGGCTGGCGAGGTCAGCGCGGCGCGCGCCCTGCTGGCCCTGGCCGAGGCCGAGGCTCGCAGCGAGACCCAGCAGGCGCACGTCGAACTGGTGCGGGCCAGGGTCGCGTTCGCGGCGAGCCATGGTAGCGACGCGCCGACTTTGCTGCTGGAGGCGGCACGACGCCTTGAACCCCTGGACGCCGAGCTTGCCCGGTCGACCTACCTGGAGGCGCTGTCCGCCGGGATCTTCGCCGGGCAGCTCTCCAGCCCTGGGAGCGGCCTCTGGGAGGTGGCACGGGCAGCGCTGACGGCGCCGCCGTCGCGCGGGCCATCGCGCGCGCCCGATCTCCTTCTCGATGGCCTGGCCGCCTACTACACCGACGGCTACGAAGCCGGTGTGCCGGTCCTGCGCCGGGCGCTGACGGCGTTCGGGGCGGATATGTCGGTCGAGGAGGAGCTCCGCTGGCTCTGGCTCGCCTGTCTCACCGCGGTGCACGTGTGGGACGACAGTGGCTGGGAGCGAATGTCGGCCCGGTACCTGGCGCTCGCTCGCCAGGCCGGAGCCCTCGGCGAGCACCCGCTGGCGCTGAGCATGCGCGCTTACCGGCTGCTCCTCGCCGGCCAGCTGACGGCCTCGGAGTCCCTGGTTACACAGGCACAGGCCGCGACGGAGGCGACGGGTGGCACGCTCGCGCCCTATGGTGCCCTGTCCCTGGCGGCGCTGCAGGGCAACGAGTCCACCGTGGCTGCGCTGGTCGACGCGGCCGCGCCCGAACTGACCGAGCGCGGCGAGGGAGCCGGAATGACGGCTGTCGGCATGGCCAACGCGCTGCTCTACCTAGGCCTCGGCCGTTACCAGGAGGCAGTGCCTGGCGCGCAACTGGCCACCGCGAGCCCGGGAACCATCGGCATGCCGCCGTGGGCCATCGCCGAGCTCATCGAGGCAGCCGTCCGCACGGGCAAGACCGACCTCGCGGCCGACGCCTACGAGCGGCTCGCCGAGATGACCGATGCCAGCGGCACGGACTGGGCGCTCGGAATCCAGGCGCGATCGCATGCGCTGCTCGGCAACGGCGCGCAGGCCGAGGAGCGGTACCGCGAGGCGACCGCCAGGCTGCAGCGGACCGGGCTGCGCATCTGCCTCGCCCGAGCCCACTTGCTCTACGGCGAATGGCTGCGCCGGGAGCGCCGCCGCATCGACGCCCGCGAGCAACTCAGGACTGCCTTCCACATGCTGGACTCGATGGGCGTCGCGGCATTCGCCGAGCGGGCCAGACGCGAGCTGCAGGCCACCGGCGAGACCGCGCGCAAGCGCGGTCCCGGCGTCCGGACCGATCAGCTCACGGCCCAGGAGTCACAGATCGCCCGGCTCGCCAGCGACGGGCTGTCTAACCCGGAGATCGGTGCGAGGCTCTACATCAGCCCTCACACGGTGCAGTATCACCTGCGCAAGGTCTATGCCAAGCTCGGAATCACGGCACGTAGCCAGCTTGGCCGGGTCCTTCCCGGGGGACGTGCGGATGCCTCAGAGGCCGATTAGCCGGACCTCGCATATTGGCACAGAAGCAGCTTCTCTGGAAGCATGACTGTCTCCCGCGCCAAGACAGCGTGCTGGGAGCCGAACCGGGAGGCTGCGAGGTGCCAGGCGGGCGACAGGACGGCAGCGGACCGACTGCAGCCGAGGCTACGTCGGCTCCGGCCGTTGGGGCCAGCCGTGGCATGGTCCTGGTCTGCGCAGCTCAGTTCGTGCTGCAGCTCGATTCAGCATCGTTAACGTGGCCCTGCCCACTATCGAGTCGGACCTGCGCATTGCGCCTGCGGAGCTGCAGTGGATCGTGACCGGCTACGCGCTGACGTTCGGCTCGTTGCTGCTGGTCGGTGGCCGACTGGCTGATTTCGTGGGCCGGCGGCGGCTGCTGGTTGTCGGTCTGGTCGCGTTCGCGATCGCGTCGCTCGCATGCGGCCTCGCGCAGTGGCCACTGATGCTTATCGCCGCCAGGGTGGTGCAGGGCGCCGCCGGGGCGATGGTCTCGCCCGCCGCGCTATCCCTGCTGACCACGACGAACCCGGAGGGCCCGGCCCGCACCAGGGCGCTGTCGATCTGGCAGGCGACGACGGCGTCGGGCGCCACGGCTGGAATCATCGCCGGGGCCTGCTGACGCAGTACCTGGGGTGGCGTGCGGTGTTCCTGGTAAATCCGCCTATCATCGCGGTGATGCTGGCCTTCGTGCGGCGACTGCCAGCCGGCGTCCCGGCTAAGGGCAGTCGGCTGGACTATCGCGGCGCCGCGCTCATCACGGCCGCGATCGCCAGCTTGATCTTCGGGCTCAGCTACGGCCAGCAGCACGGGTTCGGCTCGCCGGGGACAGTCGCGGGCATCGGTGCCTCCGTGATACTGGGGGTGATCTTCGTCTGGGCCGAGCGAACGTCGGCTGCGCCGATGCTGCCGCTCATGATCTTCTCGGCGCCACCGCGGCGCGCTGCGGTCACGGCGATGGTGATGATCGGCGCGGTGCTGGCTGGCTACGTGTACTTCGTCTCGCTGTTCCTTCAGAAGGTCCTTCATTTCAGCCCCGTGCTGACCGGGGCGGCGCTGGTCCCGTCGACGCTGACGGTCGTCACGATGTCGACGCTCGGGACACGCCGCCTGCTCGCGCGGCTGCCGGTATGGCAGGTCTTGCTCGGCGGGTTGCTGTGCCTCGGCGGCGGTCAGGTGTGGCTGGCCCAGGTTTCGGCGACCGCGACGTACCCGCAAGTCGTACTGCCTGGCCTGCTCCTGACCTCGCTGGGTATCGGCCTTGCCCTGCCGGCCGCGTCGGTTGCGATCACGAACGGCGTGCGGCAGCAAGATCAAGGCCTGGCCGGCGCCCTGTTCACGACGAGCCAGCAGACCGGCGCGGCGATCGGGCTTGCGGTCCTCGCCACCGCCGCGGCGGCCCGAACGGCGCAGACGGGCTCGCTAGCGGCCGGTTACCGGCTGTCATTCTTCATCGCCGCCGGGCTCATCCTGCTGGCCGGAGCCGTCGTGACGGTCGAGGTGCGTCCCGGCCGCGGGCGGCTCGCCCGCCTGCACGACGCACGACAGGGCGCGCCTCCGGCTAGCCTCGCCGACGCCCAGCTGCGCCGGTGCTGACGTGTCCGCTCCGATGATGGCAATCGCCGGGAAGCTGGTAGTGACGACATGACAGACCCCGCGCCGCCGGCCGCGATACCGGGCCTGAACCGCAGCGATCCGCGCAGTCGCGGTCTCACCAGGGTGCGTGCCGGAACAGCGTTTGCGTACCTGGACAGCGCCGGCGGCGAGGTCACCGACCGGCCGACCCTCGAGCGCATCAAGGCGCTGGCCATCCCCCCGGCCTGGACCGGCGTCTGGATCTCGGCCGATCCGCTTGGCCATATTCAGGCCACCGGCGTGGATAGCCGCGGCCGGGTCCAGTACCGCTACCACCAGCTGTGGCGCGAGCAGAGAGACGAGCAGAAGTTCGCCCACATGCTACGGTTTGCCGCTGCACTGCCGGGGCTGCGCGAGGCCACACTGCGCGATCTCCGGCATCACGGGCTCGACCGCGGCCGGGTGGCCGCAGCGGCAGTGCGGCTGATCGACCTCGGCTTGTTCCGGCTCGGCGGCGAGCGGTACGCCGAGCTTGACCACCATTACGGTGCCGCGACGCTGGAGAAGCAGCACGTGCGCGTGCACCGTAACGGCCTCGAGTTCGACTACATCGCCAAGGAGGGCATGCACAGGACGGTAGCGGTCGCGGACGCTGCGGTGCTGCCCACCGTCCGCACGCTCGCTCATGCCGACAACGGACTCACGGCCCTGTTCTGCTTCCAGGACGCCAGCGCGGCCTGGCGTCCGCTGCACTCGCATGACGTCAGCGCCTACATTGCCGACAGCTCAGGCGGCCACTTCACGGCCAAAGAGTTCCGGACGTGGAATGCGACGGTGCTGATGGCCTTGGCGCTGGCCGACGCCGGCCCGCCTGCATCCGAGCGGGCGGCGCGCAGCGCGGTCAACGCGGGCGTACGTGCCGTGGCGACCTGGCTTGGTGACACTCCGACGGTGGCTCGCTCGGCCTACATCGACCCGCGCCTTATTGCCCGTTACAGCGTCCGGGGCGGCCTGGCCGGCATTCCCGTGCAGCCCGTCACACTGCCGGCCGGAGTCGGCGTGGAGGAGGCGGTAGCGGCGTTGCTCGCGGAACAGCCTGAAGACCCGGATGGCTTATCGCAGGAAGACGCAAACCTCCGGTAAATTAGCAGCGCTGGAAGCTGCATACTGGGAAGCCAGCGTCCGGCGCACGATCAGGGATGGCGCGAAGTGCCCGAGTTGAGGGAGCTG
>JASIBJ010000219.1 GCA_030045215.1 Streptosporangiaceae bacterium
GTGCCCAGCGGTACCTCGCGCGAACTCGCCGAGACTCTGGCGCAGGTCCATGCGCCGGCCGTCACGGTGCCGCTGTCAGACCTGCACGGACCGGTTGAGGCCCGCGGCACCGAGGTCGCCGGTACCCGGGTCCACTCGGTGCGCCTCCCTAGCTTCGTGGTCACCACCGAAGTCGTGTTCGGCGGGCCGGGCGAGCGTCTGATCATGCGCCATGACCCGGGCCTGACTCCCGCCCCTTATGTGGCCGGGACTTTGCTGGCGGTGCGCAACGTGGCCGGCGTGGTGGGGGTGCGCAGAGGACTGGACTCGCTGCTGTTCGGGGACCACCGCCCTGGCTAGCGCAGCGGAACTGTGCCGCAACGCGCGCACCTTCGTCACTGCCGGGCGTCGCCCGCGGCCCTTCAGGCTGGTGCGCGGGCGCGGAGGCGGCGGAGCATGCGGGCGTCCTGGAAGCCGACCGTGCGGGCCGCGGCCTCAACGGTGGCACCGTGGCCGATCAGGTGCTCGGCCCGCTCCACCCGTAGTAGCTGCTGGTAGCGCAGCGGGGTGAGGCCAGTCGCCTCGGTGAACCTGCGGGTGAGGGTCCGCTCGCTGACCCCGCACGAGCTGGCGATCTCTGCGAGCGGCAGCGGGTCGGCGAACCGCGCCTCGATGTGATCCTGGGCCCGGTGCGCGGTGTCGCTGAGGTGGTTGCGGTGCCGCAGCATGGTGCTGGCCTGCGGCTCGTCTCCGTTGCGGCGGGCGTAGACGACCATCTCCCGGGCGACCCGGGCGGCTGTAGCCGGGCCGTCCCGGACAGCGATAAGGTGCAGGGCCAGGTCGATACCGCTGGCAATCCCCGCCGAGGTCGCGACCCGCCCGTCGACGACATAGAGCACGTCGCGGATGACCGTCGCCGCGGGGTAACGCCTAGCGAGCTCGTCTTGGATGTCATGGTGTGTGGTGCAGCGGCGACCGTCCAGGAGACCTGCTCGGCCGAGGGCGTCGGCCCCGGCGCAGACGCTTGCCACGGTGCCGCCACGTGCGTGATGGGCGGCCAGGGCCGTGAGCGAGGCGTCGGCCAGCGGGCCACTCCCGGCGATCATGGGGTTGGCCCGCCAGCCGGGGACGATGATGAGATCGTCTTCGGCGAGTGCGGGCCAGTCCGCGGTTGCGGTCATGGTAACGCCCTGTGCAGTCGGGACGTCCCCCTGCTCTGCGACGTAGACCAGCTCGTAACGGCAGCCCAGGCCGGCGGCGGTGCCGAACGCCTGCGCCGGCCCCGCTAGATCCAGCAGGTGCAGGCCAGGGATGAGCAGGAAGACAACCTTAGTCACGATCTGGTCAGGATAGCTGGCTGGCCTGCCTGACCGCGCGGGGCGCGGAGACGGTGGTCTCGCCGGTGGCCTCCGCGATCGTGGCGATGGTCGCGAACCGCCCGGCGAGCGCGTACTCGGTCCGCTCGATGACCGCGCTGGTCGGCAGCGTGCGCGGGTCCGCGAGCAGCTGCTCGACCGTCTGGCGTTCCGGGGCGTCGCGATGCGCGATCGGGGTGGTGGCGGTCGCCTCGGTGACGAACGTGACCTGGTAGCCGAGGTCGAAGGCGACCCGCGCAGTGGTCTCGCAGCATTGCTCAGTCCGGATACCGCAGACGCTGACCTCGATGATGCCCTGCTGCGTGAGCAGCTGCTGGAGGTTCGTCGTGGTGAAGGCGTTGTGCGAGGTCTTGGTGAGCTGTGGTTCGCCGGCTTGCGGCTGGAGAGGGTCGATAGAGCGCACGTGGCCGCTGGCCGGGTCGAAAGTGGTCCCCGATCCCGGCTCGGAGTGCAGCACCCACACGACGAGGTCGCCCTGTGCCCGTGTGGCGTCGACGAGGCGGGCGACGTCGCTGGCGATGCCGGGGTTGGAGATCATGAGCCACAGCGGCCCCTGCCGGAACGATTCCTGAACATCGATGACAAGAAGAGCGCGAGTCATGATGACAAGCATCCGGCTGGGACGGACTCATACGTAAGGCCAGTTCAAGTCCCGAACCGGACCGATCTGGTCACATCTCAGCCCAGCCAGCCCAGGCCAGCCAGCCCAGGCCAGCCGGACGCCCACCACGCGGGCCGCTCCAGCTAGCCATTGAACGGCCCATGGTCGGTAGCGGCCATAAAGGCGGCCGCGAGCTGGTCATAGGCATCGTATGTCTCGCGATTGTGCACGCCAGTTTGCACCGCTTCCGCTGGGGTACTGCGAGGGGTCAACGATCTCGGCCATGAGCGAGGACGAAGTGCTTGACAATCCTGGTGCCGCCCAGAACACGGACTCACGGCAGGGCATCGTCACCACCGGGCCGACGCTGTACCACAGCCTCACTGACGGACAGGCGCAGACCGTAGGGGTCGCGGCGCCTGATCCGCTCGCGCTGGTGAGGAAAGTGCGGCGCAGGGCATGGCCGTACGCGGCGGGTGCCGCCGTCGTGCTCATCGCAGCGGGCGCGGTGTTCGGCGGGCGGGCGAGCTGGGGGAACGTGCCGACGTGGGTGCTCGCCGTCACCATGCTGCTGGCCTTCATCGCCGCAGCGCTCGCCGCACTGGTGACCTACGAGTTGCTGGGCATCCAGTCGCGCCGCGATGCGCTGGCGGCGGAGGAGCGGCGCCAGCGCGCCGAAGCGCAACGCCGGGCACAGGCAAGCCGGGTGGCCGCCTGGTATGGCAGGTGGTCATCGGTGGTGAAAAACCAGGGCATGGCAGCAGACCACCGCGAGTGGACGCGCTGGGGGGCGATCATCACCAACGCCTCGGACTTGCCCGTCTACAACGTCCGGGTATCGTTCTGCGTCGCCGTCGAACCGTCCGCAGGCCTGACGTGGCGGCACGGGGAGCGGTACATGGGCGCGCTGCGCCTCGTGCCGCCCGGTGAGGAGAACGTCGAAATGCCCGACCACCTCAGGGCCGAGGAGGCGAGCGGGAACGAGCAGCCGGCGTGGCTCGTCGCGATCGAGTTCACCGATGCGTCGGGTGGCCGGTGGCTGCGGGATCCGCGGGGCAGGCTCGAGGCTGCCGATGCGGCACCCGCCTGCTGACGCTCCTCGGGTGCGGAACAGAGCCGACCTCAGGCCCGCGCTCGCGCCGTGAGTTGCTGGCCGCTTCACCGCCGCGGCCGCGACCTCGGCCGATGATGTGTGGGTCGTCGGCCTGACCAGCGGGCCGGCTCTGATATGGCATGGAGCGGCGGCGCCTGGCTGGAGTAGCCGTTTTCCTCCGACGTCTATTTCAATGGCGTATCGGCGGTCCCGCCGGCCGACGCCTGGGCGGTGGGCGCGACAGACTGGGAGTCGACGATCATCGCCCACTGGAACGGCCATCGCTGGAGCTAGATTCGCGAGGAATCCCCCCGATGTCGGGCGTCGCCGGGCGGAGGCCGGGTCACCGATAGCTCCGGCGGCGAACCGCGATACGCCTCAATCTCGACGAGGGCCAACTGCCCCGTGCAGCCCTGGCTGAGGGTCGAGGACGGAAGGTCGGCGGTGAGCACGTTCGGATTGCCGTGACGGCAGAACCTAGGGTCGGCCGCGTCCGGGTCGTACCAGGCACCGGTGGAAAGCTGGGCGACCCCCGGCCGCACCGCTTCGTCGACCGCCAGCCCGGCCAGGCAGGCGCCCCGGTCGTTGAAGATCCGCACGAGGTCGCCGTCGCTCAGTCCGCGGGCCGAAGCGTCGGCCGGGTTCATGCGCACCGGTTCGCGTCCGGCAATCTTGACCGACTGGCTGTGCGCGCCGACATCCAGCTGGCTGTGCAACCGCGACCGCGGCTGGTTGGCGATCAGCTGCAGTCCGAAGCGCCGGGCGGCGGGCGAGCCGAGCCATTCGTCCGGCTCGCGCCAGACCGGGTGGCCGGGGCAGTCTGGATACTGGTAGCTGTCGATGGTCGCCGAGAAGATCTCGATCTTCCCGGTCGGGGTGGTGAGCGGGTGCCGGTCCGGGTCGGCGCGGAAGTCGGCGAACGCTACCTGTGGCTCGCTGGCCACTGGCAGCTCGAGGCCCCCGCCGACCCAGAACTCGTCGAAGCCAGGGACCGGCCATCCCCGCCGCTCGGTGAGCGTGTCCCGCCAGTCTTCATAGAGATGGCGCAGCCACTCCATCACGGTGCGGCCCTCGGTGAAGTCCTTGCCCACGCCGAGCCGCTCCGCCAGCTCCGCGAAGATCGCATAGTCGTCCCTGGCCTCGCCGTGCGGCCGGGTCAGCGCTGGCATCGGGAAGAACATCCGGTCGTTCTGGCCGGAGCCGAAGTCGTCGCGCTCGATGGACATGGTGGCCGGCAGCACGATGTCGGCGTGCCGCGCAGTCGCCGTCCAGAACGGGTCATGCACCACCACCGTCTCCGGGCGGCTGAACGCCGCGCGCAGCCGGGCGAGGTCCTGGTGGTGGTGGAACGGGTTGCCGCCGCACCAGTAGACGAGGCGGATGTCGGGGTAGGTCAGCTGCTGGCCGTTGTAGTCATAGCCGACACCGGGATTCAGCAGCATGTCGGCGATCCGCGCCACCGGAATAAACGCGGAGACCGCGTTCCG
>JASIBJ010000220.1 GCA_030045215.1 Streptosporangiaceae bacterium
CTGGATGCGCGCCGGGACTACCACGACTGGGGCCGTATCGGGGACACGCGCGAGTACCTGCGCCGCAAACTGCCGGAATTGCAGGACCGCCTGCGCGCAGCCGGCGCGATTTGCATCGACGCGAGACAGCCTCTCGGCAAAGTCGTGGACGCAATACTCTCGCGCACGGTCGGCCCAGGGACTGCCGGCGATCGGAACGCGGTCTAGCGATCGAGCCCTCGCAGCCGACTTGCCATGGCCTCAGCCATTCCCTGTACCCGGAATCCCGCTGCTGCAGGAAGCCATGGCCTGACTCGCCAGTATGTCCCGCAGCTCGCAGGTGACCTCATCCGGGTAGCGGTCAAGCGTCGCCAGGAGGTCGCTCCGCTGGGCCTCGGTTGAATATCCCGCTAGCTCGCGTTCGAGGTCAGAGTGGCGCTTGCCATCGGCCTCGGGGTGGCCAGGAATGAGCACGGCGTACCACAAGGAATAGATCCCGGCCATGGCAGCAACTCCCCACGCGCTGCCGTGCAGCATGATGCCGGTCGCCGTGAGTACCACCCCCGCCAGCAGGGGCTGCCAGCGGTATCGGGCGCCGTGTGCGAGCCGCATGGCGCCCACAAGCGTGACTAACGCGCCGATGCGGAGCAGCCTGCGGGTGCGCCTGGCCCGTACGGGCCGCGTGCGTCGTAGCTCGCCATGCCTGCCAGTTGGGATGCCCGACAGGCTCCAGACCACGACGTCTCGCCGAGAACGCAGTCTCATCGCATCCTCCCGCACCGCGGCTTCGCGCTGCGTGTGCTCCATCGTACGCTCTGCGCCGGTCAGGCGAGCAAGCCGGATAGCCGACGGCCAAACGGTGACCTGCTGTGCGGCTTGCGGGTTCAGCCCGCCAGGATGGCGGACATGAACTATCCCTATTCCGCCCTCACCCACCTCGATTGCTCCCGGTGCGGAGCCCAGCATGATGCCGGTCGGCTGCAGGGGACGTGTGAGTGCGGTGCACCGCTGCTGGCCCGCTATGACCTCAGCCATGCCGCAGAACTAGCCGGGCCGGGCGAGATCGCCGGGCGGCCACCATCGCTGTGGCGCTACCACGAGTTGCTTCCGGTGATGCGACCGGAGAGTGTGGTCAGCTTCGGCGAGGGCATGACGCCGCTGACTCAGATGCCGCGCCTAGGGCGCGAGATCGGCCTTCCCGGCCTGCTGATGAAGGACGAAGGCGTGCTGCCTACGGCGACGTTCAAGGCTCGCGGGGCGGCCGTCGGGGTGTCGCGCGCGGTCGAACTGGGCGCGGCGGGCGTGGCCATGCCGACCAACGGCAATGCGGGCGCGGCCTGGGCCGTGTTCTGCGCGCGGGCCGGTCTGCCGTTCCTGGTGGCGATGCCGGCCGGCGCGCCCGCGATCACACGCTCGGAATGCATGGCGGCGGGCGCGGAGATCTATGTCGTCGACGGGCTCATCGGCGATGCCGGACGGATGCTCGCGCCGGTCGTCCGCCAGCGGCCGGGCTGGCAGGATGTCTCCACCCTGCGCGAGCCTTACCGGCTTGAGGGCAAGAAGACGATCGGCCTTGAGATCGCCGAGCAGCTAGGCTGGCGGGTGCCCGAGGTGATCTTGTGCCCCGCCGGCGGCGGCGTCGGGCTGATCGGCATCTGGAAGGGACTCCAGGAGCTGGCCGGGCTTGGCTGGATCGATTCCCGGATGCCACGCTTGGTCGCCGTGCAAGCGGCGGGCTGCGCGCCGATCGTCGCGGCATTCGAGCGGGACGAGCTCACGACGTCGGCATGGCCCGATGCGCGGACGGCGGCGTTCGGCCTGACGGTGCCGGCGCCACTCGGCGGCTTCCTCGTGCTGGAGGCGGTGCGGGCGAGCGGGGGTTGCGCGATCGCGGTGACCGACGCGGAGCTACTCGCCGCCCAGGCGCAGACGGCCCGCGTCGAGGGGACGTGGATCTGCCCCGAGGGAGCCGCGTGCGTGGCCGCAGCGAGGCAGTTGCGCGAGGCGGGCTGGCTCAGCGAGGGCGACGAGGTGGTCGTACTCAACACGGGCGCCGGGCTGAAGTACCCGGAAACAGCACCGGCAGACCTGCCGGTGCTGGCGCTGGACGCCGCGATACCCGTACGAGACCCGGCTGCCGTGAGCTGACCGCACGCACGACGACCGCGCCGAGGACAGCGGCAACGCCTGCGAGCGGCCCAGCCCGAAGGCGGCCCGGCCGGCTCAGCAGATCTTGTGCACCCAGCCGTGCGGATCGGGGAGCTGGCCGAACTGGATGCCGAGAAGCTGATCACGCAGCCTCATCGTCACCGGCCCGGCCTCACTGCCGATCGTCCATCCGCCCGCAGATCCCCTCACCTCGCCGACCGGGGTGATAACGGCCGCGGTGCCGCAGGCGAATACCTCGGTGATCTCGCCCGACTCGCAGCCCGCCCGCCACTCATCCACCGAGATCGGCTCTTCCGACGCCGCAATGCCAAGATCAGCCGCAAGGGTCAGGAGCGAATCCCTGATCACGCCCGGCAGCAGCGTGCCGGTCAGCGGCGGCGTGACGATACGCGCGTCGTCACCGGCGCCGAAGACGAAGAAAAGGTTCATCCCGCCCAGCTCCTCGACCCACCGGCGCTCAGCGGCATCGAGCCAGACCACCTGGTCGCACCCATGGTCCATCGCCTGCCGCTGCCCGATCATCCCGCCGGCGTAGTTTCCCCCCGTCTTAGCCGCGCCGGTGCCTCCGACCGCGGCCCTGATGTAACCATCGGCGAGCCAGACAGACACCGGCCGGAGACCCCCGCGGAAATACGCCCCAGCCGGCGACGCGATGGCAACGAACAGGAAAGACGAAGAGGGATGGCTCACGCTCAGTCCGACGTGCGTGGCGATCATGAACGGGCGCAGGTAAAGGCTCTGCTCGCTGGCGGTCGGTACCCACTCCCGATCCTGAGCCACCAGCAGCTCGAGGGCGTGGATGAATGTGTCCTCGGACAACTCGGGCATCGCCATCCGGCGGGCGGAGTTGATGAACCTCGTTGCGTTCGCGGCCGGCCGGAACATCACGATAGGGCCGCCTGCCTGCCGGTAGGCCTTGAGGCCCTCAAAGATCTCCTGGCCGTAGTGGAACACGTGACTGGCCGGATTCAGGCTGAGCGGGCCGTACGGACGCAGCTGAGCGTCGTGCCAGCCGGCCTCGGCCGTCCACGCGATCGTCACCATGTGGTCGGTGAACACCCGGCCGAAGCCGGGGTCGGCCATGAGTTCGGTTCGCCGGGCGGGGGAAACGGGCTCGGCGGTCGGGTTTAGGGCAAACGAGATGTCATGATTCGCACCTGCGGTCATCGAGGCACCTTCCCTGAGTCCGGCCATGGCGCCGTTGCCACGACCATCACTGCCAAAGCTAGCTCGCCACCCGCTCTGCTATATCGTCCCCAATCTCCGGCGTTGCCCGCGGGGACCACGCTCCCTGGCGTTCCAGCAGGTCATCGGATACGGCCTGCTCGATCTTGGCCGCCTCGGCGGTCAGTCCAAGATGCTGACAGAGCATGGCCGCGGACAGGATCGCCGCGGTCGGATCGGCCTTCTGCTTGCCCGCGATATCCGGCGCGCTGCCGTGCACCGGCTCGAACGTGCTCGGCGCGGTGCGCTCCGGGTTGATGCTCGCCCCGGCGGCCAGGCCTATCCCCCCCGCCACGGCTGCGCCCAGCGAGGTGAGGATGTCGCCGAAAAGGTTGTCAGTGACGATGACGTCGAAGCGCTCTGGCTTGGTCAGGAAGTACACGGCGGCGGCGTCCATGTGGCAGTACTCGGTGCTGACACCAGGGAACTCCGTCGCGGCCTCGGTGACCGTGCGCCGCCACAGATCGCCGGCGTAGGCGAGCACGTTGCTCTTGTGGACCAGGGTCAGCTTGCGCCGCGGCCGCTGGGCCGCGCATTGCAGCGCGTAGCGCGCCACGCGCCCGACGCCGAAGGCGGTGTTGATGCTCTCCTGGGTCGCGACCTCATCTGGAGTCCCGCGGCGCATGATCCCGCCGGCCTCGATGTAGGGGCCCTCGGTGCCCTCGCGCACGACGAGCATGTCGACCGACTCGCTCCGGATCCCCGCGAGCGGGGACGCCACACCGGCGTATAGCCGGACGGGCCGCAGGTTGACGTACTGGTCGAACTCGAACCTGAGCCGGAGCAGGAGACCGCGTTCCAGGACGCCGCTCGGCACGCTCGGGTCCCCGACCGCGCCCAGCAAGATCGCGTCGTGGCCGGATATCTCAGCCAGGACGCTCTTCGGCAGCACCTCGCCGGTCCGGTTGTAGCGCTCCGAGCCTAGGTCATAGCTGGTCGGATCGATGTCGACGGTGCCAAGTGCGCGCAGGACCTTGATCGCCTCGGAGACCACCTCGGGGCCGATGCCATCGCCCCCGATTACTGCAAGCCTGATGCTTCGCGCTGCCACGGCAGTACCTTACTGGCTGGCCTGCGCCGGATGGCAATATCGACATCCGGCGTCCGGCACCAGCGAATTCCGACTCTGCCGGTCCGCTGGCCGGTCGGTCGCTTCCGGTAAGCCGCGGGCAAGCCGGTCAGATTCCGTCGAGGTCCACCACGGTCGCCAGGGTAGCTCCGGTACCGTCGGCAATCTCGCCGATCACGTCGGGCGGGACCGCCGAGTCCACCGACAGCACGATCAAGGCTTCGCCGCCCTGGGCACGCCGGCAAACCTGCATCTGGGCGATGTTGATCTGCCGACTGCCGAGCCGCTGGCCGACGGTGCCCACCACGCCCGGCCGATCGACGTAACCGAGAAAGATCATGTGGGCGGCGGGAGCGATCTCGGCATCGAGTCCGTTGACTTCAACCAGGCGCTCGGACTGCCGCAGTCCGCTCAGGGTGCCGCTGAGCGAGACAAGCTTGCCGTCGGGCGCTGTACCGCGGATCGTCAGCAGGTGCCGCCAGTCCTGGCTTACCTCGCCGGCGCTCATCGCGACCTCGACTCCGCGTTCCTTGGCCACCAGCGGCGCGTTGACGTAGGTGACCGGCTCCTCGGTTACGTCCGCGAACAGCCCCTTCATCACGGCCAGTTCAAGCACGCTGATGTCCAGGCCCGCAATCTCGCCCCTGACCTCGATGGCTACCGCGGCAGTGGCGCCCCCAGCCAGCGCGGCGAAGATCCGGCCGAGTTTCTCGGCGAGCGGCAGCCACGGGCGCAGTTCCTCGGCGACGACCCCGCCCTGCACGTTGACGGCATCCGGCACGAGCTCGCCGTCCAGCGCCAGCCGGACAGACCTCGCGACCTGAGTGCCGGCCTTCTCCTGAGCCTCGGCCGTGCTGGCGCCCAGGTGCGGAGTCACGACCACGTTGCCGAGCCCGAACAGAGGGCTGTCGGTGCACGGCTCGTTGGCGTACACGTCGATGCCGGCGCCCGCGACCCGGCCTTCCCGCAGTGCCGCCACGAGCGCGGCCTCGTCCACGATCCCGCCCCGTGCGGCGTTGATGATCCGGACCTCCGGCTTGACCAGACGCAGTTCGCGGTCACCGACCAGACCGACTGTCTCGGGGTTCCTCGGCAGGTGCACCGTGATGAAGTCGGCCCTAGCCAGCAGTTCATCCAGGCTGACCATGCGGACCCCGAGCTGAGTCGACCTGGCGGCAGGGACGTACGGATCGTAGGCGATCACGGTCATCTCAAAGGCGGCCAGCCGGTGGGCCACCAGCGCCCCGATCCGCCCGAGGCCGAGGATGCCCACGACCTTGTCCTGAAGCTCCACCCCGGTGTAGGCGGAGCGCTCCCACTGCCCGCTCCTCAGCGACGCCATTGCCTGCGGAACGTTACGGGCCAGCGCCAGCAGCAACGCGATGGCGTGCTCGGCCGCGCTGACGACGTTCGAGGCGGGAGCATTCACGACCATGACACCGGCCTTGGTCGCTGCCTCCACATCGACGTTGTCCAGCCCAACGCCCGCCCTGGCGACGACACGCAGCCTTGGCGCGTGCATGAGGGCCTCGGCGTCGATCGTGGTTGCGCTCCGCACGATGACCGCGTCCACGTCAGCGATGGCCTTCAGCAGCTTGTTCCGGTCAGCACCGTCGGTGTAGCGGACCTGGTAGGAGGACTCCAGAAGCGCGATTGCGGCCGGGGAAAGCTCCTCGGCGACGAGTACGACAGCAGGCACGGGTCCTCCGTAGCGCAGGCGTCGGGCCTCACAGTCTATCGGCCGGCTTGTGAACTCCTTCACAACCGCGGATCACGCCGAGCCAGCAGGCGTCGTGGGCCCGGCGAGCGGGACGGGCAGCAGTGAGGGCGCTAGCCTGCGGGAGCCGCGGCCGCCGCGTCGGAGGCTGATCCGGGGAGCCTGGCCTGGTCATCGTGACCTCTTGGCTCGCGCGGCCCGGCCTCGCCCGACTTTCCGTCGGCCGGCCCGCGAGCCCGCCCAGGATCGGCGAAGGCCTCGATGCCGGGCGCCGTCATCGGCTTGGCGAGCAGGAATCCCTGGCCGAGGCCACAGCCCATGGCTCGCAGCAGCTCGAGCTGTTCCGGCCGGTCGATGCCTTCGGCAACGATCTCGATGCCCAGGTCGTGCCCGACCTGGACGATGGTCCTGGTCAGCATCGCCAGCGTCCCGTCGGTACTGAGCCCGGCCACAAATGACGGGTCGATCTTGATGATGTCGACCGGGAGCTCACGGAGATAGGCGAGCGAGGCGTAGCCCGTGCCGAAGTCGTCGATTGCCAGCCGCACGCCGAGCTGACGCAGCCGGCCGAGCTCATCGAGGGTCGGGCCGGCTACCTCTAGCAACACCCGCTCGGTGACCTCTAGGGTCAGCGCGGATCGCGGCAGCCCGCAGTCGTCGAGCGCCGTCAGCACCAACTCCGCGAACCGCGGCGCGCTTACCTGACGCAGGGAGAAGTTCACCGACAGCCCGATCGGCCAGCCCGCGGCCCGCCACTGCGCCGCCTGCTGGCAGGCCTCTCGCAGCACCCAGTCTCCGAGCGCGACGATGAGTCCAGACTCCTCAGCGACGCTGAGGAATTCAGTCGTCGGGACCTGCTCGCCGCGGCGAGACCAGCGCACGAGCGCCTCGACGCCGGCTACCCGCGAGGTCGAGAGCTCCACAAGCGGCTGGTACTCGACGGCCAGGCCGTCTTCCGCGATCGCCTGGCGGAGATCGCTCGCCAGTTCCAGTCGCCTGATGACGTCCGCGTGCATGTGTGCCGCGAACACCTCGACCCGATCTCCTCCGGCCTCTTTAGCCCTGGCCATGGCCAAGTCAGCGTTGCGCAGGAGGTGCTCGCCGACATCCGGCCCGGCGAAGGCGACGCCTAGGGCGGCCGTCATGGTCACGTCGCGGTCTGCGACCTGGAACGGGGCGGCGGCGATGGCGTCTGCCAGCCGCTCCGCCATGTCAACGATCTCCTGCGGGCTAGCCGGGTGCTCGACCAGGATCGCGAACTCGTCGCCACCCCAGCGGGCGACCGTGTCGTGCGCCGGCACAAGGCCCCGCAGGCGCCGTCCCACCTGGGCCAGCAGCAGGTCGCCGGCGCCGTGGCCGACTGAGTCGTTGATGGCGGTGAACCCGTCGAGATCGACGAAGATCGCTCCGGAGCGCTCCGGCGGGTTAGCGCTACCGCCGACGGGCTGCCTGGCGAGCAGGTCCTTCGCCCGCTCCTCCAGGTAGGCCCGGTTGGGCAGTCCGGTCAGCCCGTCGTGGAAGGTGAGGTGAGTCACCTGCCTGCGCAGCTCTACCTGGTCGCTGACGTCCCTCGCCGTCACCAGCATGGCATTCTGCCGACCCGAGCCGGCGTACCGTGAGACGGTTGCTTGCACGTCCCGCCAGGTCCCGTCCGCGGCCCGTACCTGGCAGGCGAGGCTGGCCGCGGGGGCGGATGCCCCTGACGTGGCCAGCGCGGCAGCCCGCACTGCGCCGACCCGGTCATCGGGGTGGATCAGGTCGGCCAGCCTCTGCCCGGCTAGTTGCGCCGGCTCATACCCATACCGCGCTACCGCCTGGCTCGCGTAGGTGACCACGCCGCCGGCGTCACACAGCAGGACGACGTCGCTCGTGCGTTCGGCCAGTTGCAGGAACTTGCTGCCAGGCAGCTCGCCCAGGTCTGATGTCGCCGCCGCCCGCAGGAGCAGGCCGCCGGCCCGTATTGCCAGGGCCAGCATCAGGGCGCACCCCGCGATCAGCGGTACCGGCCCGCTGTTTCCCCAGGTCACAACCGCGAACACCAACATAACGACGGCGGCCGCGGTCGAGGCGGTCAGCCCGAGCGCGGTCCCCAGCAGAGCCGGGATGGGGCGAGAGCCGCCGGCCTGAGCGCCGGCCCCCGCGGATCCGGAATAGAGCAGGCCGCTCGCTCCGAGCAGGCAAATCGCGAGCAGCCAGGCCAACTGCGGCCAGGTCCCCGGATGCGCGCCCGACGCGCGAGCCTGGACAGCGAGCAGGTCGCCGAGAGTGGCTGCCGCCACGGCGAAGTAGGGCGGCAGCGCGGCGCGGCCGGCGCGCAGTACCACCGCGAGGCTGCCGCCGAGCACGACCAGGTCAGCCACTGGATGGATGAGATCGACGGCGAACGATCCAGCCCCGACGGCCGTCGCAGCGTATGCGGACCGCAGCACGGCAATCCACCCGATGCCGAAGATGCCGAGGCTAAGCAGGCAGCCATCCACCAACTGGCCCAGCCGGTCTGGCGACCGGCCGGGCGGAGCCAGCTTGATCAGGCCAATGACGAGGGGGATCAGCCCAATCAGCGCAAGGAGATCGGTGAGGGATAGCTGGATTGCGGTTGGCGTTACCGATCCGGCAGCGGCGATCTGAGCAATGAACGCGGCGCCCCAGGCAGCTGCGGAGGCGGCGAGCCAACGATAGGCGGGACCGCCTGCACGCGCGCGGCGGAGCAGCAGCCCGATCGCCACCGCCGCTACGAGCGCGCCGAGAACCGTCCAGGCTGGTGACCCAGCGCTCATCGCGCACTACCGACGGCAAGGGCGTCCGCTGGGGACGCAAAGTGCCCGGACACAGTGCCCGCGGGCACCGAACGTCCGATCACCTGACCTCCTCGATGAACATCCTCATTGCATGCGGTTTCACCACCGGGCCCGCCTGCGGGCAGGCTGGCACATGTGTCATCAGGACAAGCAGGCCAGCGGCCTACTCGGCCTGGTGCGTATTGATGCCGTGCCTCGGGCTCATCATCGAGCTTCTGCAAGACACGACTCGCCAGCAGCCGCCATTAGTTCCAGCAGGCGTGCGTGATTCGCCAGTGAACCTAGCGCGCTTCTCGCGAGTGCCGGGAGCACAATGCTTAAGCACTGTATGGGTCGCAGGTCACGCTTCGATTGAGGAAGGGCCTACACAAGGCGACAACTTGACGGCTGCCCGTAACGACTAGGCAAATGCCAACCGATGCGCGTTATCAGGGCTCAACCCCCGTGTTCTGCGTCGTATCGGTCACAGCGCGGCTGCGGACGACCCTGTTCCCGCCCGCGAAAGCACTGGCGCCGGAACGGCTTTACGCTCCAGTGCGCCCGGATCGGTCGCCGTCGCAGGACGCTGCCGGGTCTCGATGCGCGGGAAGAGCGGCCTGGGCCGGGGCAGGACGCCTGCCGAGTCGTTGCAGGCCGCCGCGATGCGCGCGGCCAGGTCGGGCAGGAATGGCCAGATCTCGGCGGCCAGGATCTGGCAGGCCGCGACGAGGGCCCCGAGCACGGCGTCCAACCGGGGACCGGCGGTGCTGTCGCCGGCCCGCTCGGCCCTGGCCAGGTGCCAGGGCTCGGTCGCGTCCACGTAGCGGTTGGCCTGCTCGACGATCTGCCAGACCGCTGCGGTGGCGGCCCGGAAGTCGAAGTCCGCCAGCGCCGCCCCGACGGCCACTGGCGCCCGCTCGATCGCGGCCCGGAGGTCAGCTGCGTCCTCGGGCCAGTCCGGCGCGCCGGCCGGGGCGCCGGGCCCGCCAGGAGCGGCGGCCAGCCAGCGGGTCGTGCCGGCCGGCCATGCGCAGGGAGTGATGACCCCGGCCCGGCTTGAGTGGACGAGCGAGATGACCCGGCTGACCAGGTTGCCCAGGCCGTTCGCGAGGTCCTCGTTGGCCCTCGCGACCAGCCGCTCCACGCTGAAGTCGGTGTCGCCCACGCTGGGGACGTCGCGTAGCAGCCACCAGCGCAGCGCGTCGATACCGTACTGGCCGGCCAGTTCGACCGGATCGGTCCGGCGCCGGCTAGCCTCGGGCGCCGACTTGCTGATCTTGTTGCCGTCTACGGTGAGGTAGTCGTGCACGAAGATCTCGGTTGGCACCGGCTCCCCCGCCGACAGCAGGATGGCCGGCCAGTAGACGGCGTGGAACCGGAGCACGCCCTTGCCGACGAGGTGCACACGCCGGTCGGCGCCGGCCCACCACCGCTCGTAGTCCTCGCTGCGGGCGCCATAGCCGAGCGCAGTGATGTAGTTACCGAGTGCGTCCCACCACACGTAGATCACCTGGCCGGGATCACCGGGAACGCCGATTCCCCAGCCCCGCGCCCGGGCCACGGAGCGGGAGATGCTGAAGTCCTCCAGGCCGCCGGCGATGAACCCGAGCACCTCGTTGCGGCGCCCGGCCGGCTCGATCCTGAGCCTGCCGGAGCTGATCAGGCTGCGCAGCTGGTCCTGGTATCTGGACAGCCGGAAGAACCAGTTTTCCTCGGCCACGAGCTGCGGCGGCCTGCCGTGCTCGGGACAATTGCCGCCGTCCAGCTCGGCCTCGGTATAGAACTGCTCGCACCGGACGCAGTACAGGCCCTCGTACGACCGCTGGTACAGGTCACCGCTGGCCTCGCAGGCACGCCACAGCCGCTCCACGCCTGGCCGATGCCGCGGATCGGTGCTGGTGCGGATGAAGTCGTCGAAACTGAGCGAGAGATCGCCGCGCAGCGCCGCGAACGCGCTGGCGTTCCGGTTCACCAGTTCCCTGGTCGTGATCCCTTCCGCCTCGGCGGCGAGGACGTTCGTCAGCGAGTTGTCGTCGGTGCCGCTTTGCAGCCGGACCTCGTCGCCGGTCCGGCGATGATGCCGGGCGAGCACGTCGGCTTGCACAAGCTCGAGCGCGTGCCCTAGGTGCGCGCGCCCGTTGACGTAGGGGATGGTGGTGCTGAGGTAAACCCGGGTTGGGTTAGCGCGGCTGGAGTTAATGCGGCTGGCGGTCATCGGAACCTCCTGGGAAGAAGTCAGGGGCACCGACCCGCACATGAATCGAGGCCCCGGCGGGGCCTCGTGCGGACTGCGTCCTGGCGTGCTGAGATGGCCCCGGCTAGCGGGGCATCATCACCGAATACGCGCGGAACTGCATGCGTATAGTCTACCGGCTGCGCACAAGGCCATATCGAAGGGCCGGAGCCGGAGCAACGACCTCAGCCGACGGCGGCCTAGCCGGCGACCGGTGCCAGCACGAAATCCACGTCGACGACGTAGCTGACGTCCGGCGGGTCATCGGGCCCGGCCGGCCGGAACTCGCTGATCAGGGAGTCCCGGACGCCGAAGACGGCATCGCTGCCCAGGTGCTCGTTGGCGGAGTCGAAGATGTGGGTCGTGACCGGCTCATAGCCCGGGGCCGACAGGATGAGGTGCACGTGCGCCGCCCGGTAATTGTGCCTTCCGGTGGCGCGGTAGATGTTGCCGACCGGACCATCGATGGGAACGGGGTAGCTCACCGGCCGCGAGGTCCGGAAGGCGAAGCCGCCGTCGGGGCCGGTCGTAAAGACGCCGCGGAGGTTGAAGTCTGGCTGCTGCGGATCCTGGATGTCGTAAAGCCCGTTCCCGCTGCCCTGCCAGACGTCGAGGGTGGCGCAGTCGACTGCAGTGCCCGCCGTGTCGGTGACCCGGCCGCGAATCAGCGTCGCGGAGCCGTCCTCCGGGCGCCCGATATGCTCCCCCATCTCCCGGTGCGGAGCTCCTGGCCGGTAAAACGGACCGAGCACGGTCGGCTCGGTGGCGCCCTCGGCGGCGTTAATGGTCTCGACCAGCGAGGAGAGTCCCAGCGTGTCGGAGAGCAAGATGAATTCCTGGCGCTGAGGGTCGCACTTCTGCCCGACAGCGGTCAGGAACTCGATCCCCGCCATCCACTCCCTGGCGGTCAGGCCGGTCTCGACCGCGAACGCGTGCATGTGCCTGATGAGGGCGGCCAGCAGTTCCCGGAGCCGGGGGTCCGGCGTCCCCGCGTAAGCCTGCAAGACCTCGGCGGTCAGTTTCTCTGCGGTGACATCGTGGGCATTCTTGGCCATCCCTGGCGAGCTTAGTCGCGCCAGGCCAGGCTGCCTAGCCGGAGGTTAGTCCCGCTGCCGCGCAGCTCGGTCCGCGTTAGCTGTGAGCCGCTCAGATTGTGCGCCATCGGGATGCCGTTCAGCGTTACGAATAAACCGGGATCTAGTATGGTCATGCCATTCTTTTCTAGATAAAGTCTATTGGATCAGCCTTTCAAGGCTCTGAGGTGGGGGATTCGTGTGACTATTCCGGGACTGCTGCGCGGGGCGACCGCGATCACGGGCGGCCTCCTGCTCGCACTGACCGGGTTCGCCCAGGCCCAGGCCGCCACCGCGACCAGATGGCGCGTGGACACGGTCATAACGCTGCGGGGCGGCTCGTTCGCGCTGTCCAGCGTCGTCGCAACCAGCAAGACGGACGCGTGGTCGGCGGGGATCATCTTCTCTGAATCCGGGTCGAAAGCCGAGACGCGCATACTCGTGGAGCACTTCGATGGCCGCTGGCGCCAGTTCCCCGTACCGACCAGGCTTCAGGCCGTCAGTCCCGACGCCCGGGTCCTCATCGGTGCGAGTTCGGCGTCGAACGCCTGGATCTTCGAACTGCGGACCGGTCACGCGCAGCGGATACTGCGGTGGAACGGCCATCGCTGGATCGTCATGAGCACCCCTGCATGGGTATTCCGCGGTGGCCCCGGCGGGTCGACCCGCGCCGCGGTCGCGGTGTTCCGGAACACCGCGTGGGTCTTCAGCCTCGGCGCCTCGAGCATGCCATCGGACGCAGCACTTTACGCACACGGACGCTGGACGCTCGCCAAGCTGCCGGCCATCCCCACCTCGGTCGCTGCGGTATCCGCCAATAACATCTGGGCATCGGGGCCGACCGACAGCTTCAGCGGGCCGGTCATTATGCACTGGAACGGCCGCTCGTGGACAGAGGATTCTGTGCCTGGGCTTGACTGGGACGGCAGCATCGCCAGTGATAGCCCCAACAGCGCCTGGCTTCTGACCGCGACTTCGCTGGAGTTTTGGAACGGCGCAGCGTGGACGGCCATCTCGCTTCCCTCCGGCCTCGGGCTGACGCTCATCTCGACGGACGGCCATGGCGGCGTTTGGCTGTGGGGACCTCACGAGGTCGGTGCCGGCATTTTCACCCCGTACGTGTTCGCGCATTACAACGACGGCACGTGGACCCAGCAGAACGCGCCTCAGGAAGACGGCAACAACCCCGTCCCGCTCGCGGCCATGGCTCAGGCGCCGGGTAGCACGACGGACTTCGCTGCTGGCTGGGTCTCGATCACGAACGGCCGCACGAGCGGCGCGATCCTGCAGTACGGCGGCTGACCTTTAGCCGGGCCGGCTAGCTCAGCCGCTCGAGGATGAGCTCGCGCGCCCGGTTCGCGTCGGCCCGGCCGCGGGTGGCCTTCATGACCTCGCCGACCAGCGCACCGGCCGCAGCCGTCTTGCCGTCGCGGATCCTCGCCGCGATGTCGGGGTTGGCGGCGATGGCGGCGTCCACGGCCTCGGTCAGCGCACCGTCGTCGCTGACCACCGCCAGGCCGCGGGCCGCCACGACGTCGTCCGGCGATCCCTCGCCGGCCAGGACGGCCGCCAGCACCTGCCGGGCCAGCTTGTCGTTCAGCGTCCCCGCCTTGACCAGTTCGGCCACCCTGGCCACGTCGGCCGGCGTCACCGGCAGCGAAGAAAGCTCCACACCCGACTTGTTGGCGTGCATGGCCAGCTCACCCAGCCACCACTTGCGAGCGTCGGCCGGCGACGCCCCGGCGGCCACGGTCGAGGCCACCAGGTCAACCGCGTCGGCGTTAACGACCCAGGTCATCTCCTGCCCGGAGAAGCCCCACTCGGACTGCAGCCGAGCCCGCCGGGCGGCCGGGAGTTCCGGCAGCGCCGCGCGCAGCGAAGCCACCCAGTCCGGCGGCGGCGCGATCGGCACCAGGTCGGGCTCGGGGAAATAGCGGTAGTCCTGCGCCTCTTCCTTGCTCCGCCCCGACGTGGTCGTCCCGTTCTCCTCGTGGAAATGCCGGGTCTCCTGCACCACCCGCCCGCCGGCGTCCAGCACACCGGCCTGGCGCTCGATCTCGAACCTGACCGCCCGCTCCACCGAACGGAGCGAGTTCACGTTCTTGGTCTCCGTCCGCTTGCCCCACTCAGCAGCGCCGATCGGCGCCAGC
>JASIBJ010000221.1 GCA_030045215.1 Streptosporangiaceae bacterium
TCCGATCACCGCGACGAGCACGACGAACAGCCCGAGCCCGATCTGCATGCCCCGCGTCAGGCCGGGCGGGTAGATGATCCGGATCAGGTAGTGCGAGATAAATCCGCCGCGGTACCCGGTCTGCCCGCCCCGGCGGAGCAGGTAATTCTGCAGGGCGGTAAGAGGGCAGGCAAAGCCGACCAGCTCCACCAGAGCGCCGTAGACCGTCGCCGGCAGTTGCACCCAGATGACCCGCGGCCAGCGCCAGGCCAGGAACGAGCCGCCCACTACGAACCCGATGAACAGTAGATGGGCAACGAGCACGAAATCAGCGGCAACCAGGTACACCATTACGTGCACCGCCCTCAGCGGACATTACCTCCAGGATAGGTGGAAGCGCTGAGAGAAGCGAACACCAAACCTAAAAGTTCCCGTGACCTGACTATTCTTGTGGAGCGGGTGACGAGAGTCGAACTCGCACTATCAGCTTGGAAATCTGTCGTATCGGCCCAGTGGGAGGCCCTCAGCTGCGCATTCGGATATCCACGAATGACTCTGATTACCCACGGTTCGCCGACGTCAATGGCAAGTTAATGGCGCACGGCGATCTTGTTAATCGGCAGATGCGATCAGCGTTATTCGTCAGAGGGCTATGGGCCCCCGCGGGCTGACCGCCTTCGCACCAGGAAGGGCTAGCATCATGCCGGCAGCCCTGCGTGTCGGCGGCCGATGGCCCCGGCAGAGACGACGCGCTGGAGAAGCGCGGTCGGCTGCGGTGGCTGCAGGGCGCGGAGCGTCCGCGGCTTGGTCAGTTCGGTGGCTTGAGCGGAAGCCGGAACGCTCTCAGCACGAGGCTAGGGTTCAGTTCGATGTCGTGGGACGGGTCGCGCTGAAAGCCGAGGAACCGGTAGATCCGCTGAGCAGCCGCCATCTGGTCAGTTGTGTGCAGCGTGGCAAGGTCCTTCCCAGCCCGGTGCGCAACCTGGACGCACGCCTCGACCAGCCGCCGGCCCACGCCGCAGCCGCGGGCCACCGGATCCACCGCCAGGACCCGCAAGTTGGCCTGTCCTGGATCGAGATCCCCAGATCCATCGATCGTCCGCTCCAGTTCCACGGTGGCCGTGCCGACGATCCGCTCGCCAGCGACCGCGACCAGCACGGTGGCGAACGCCGCCCGGTCGGCCACATCGGCGAGCATGCTGAAGTAGTCGCTCCACAGCGGGTCACCCGGCCGCACATATTCGGCATAGGCGCGCTGAGACAGCCGACCGATGTCCTCGTACTCTCCCGGGACCGCTTCCCTGATCTTCGCCTCGGCTGCGCTCACCGGCGTCGCTCCCGCGCCTTCCTGCTCAGCGGCGTCCTGCACCTGTTCAGTATCCGCTGCTGGCCGCCGCGTCACACTGGCCGGGCAACAGCCTCATGCCGGACCCGGTGATCCGCGGTCCGGCGAAACCCGCCGCGCGCAGAACAGCAAGCCTCATCCGGCCTTCTCACATGCGCGATCTTCACAGGACGAGTGCTCATTAAGAACGAGGTTTGGGGCCTGGACCAGGCCGCGGCCAGGCGAGCGCGCACCGCAGGCGGCTATCGTCGCTCAGGTGACTGGGCCAGTGCATCTGATCCTCTACGTCCGAGACCAGGCGGCGGCGACAGCCTTCTGGCAGGCAGTCCTGGACCGTCCGCCGAACCTGGACGTGCCCGGCATGACGGAGTTCGCCCTGGGAACCCAGGTGGTGCTCGGTCTGATGCCCGAGGCTGGCATCAGGTCGCTGCTCGGACCATCCCTGCCCGACCCAGCCGCCGCCCATGGCATCCCGCGGGCCGAGGTCTACCTGGTGGCGGACGACGCGACCTCCTGCCACGCTAGGGCGCTGGCGGCCGGGGCGACCGAACTGTCCGCACTGGCCCGGCGGTCCTGGGGGGACGACGTGGCCTACAGCCTCGACCCGGACGGTCATGTTGTCGCCTTCGCCACAAGGTCCGGCTGATGCCCTACGCCCGGGCTGCATTACCTTTTGAGCGATCAGTCGCGCCGTCGCTGCTGGGCGTGACCTGTTGAGGGTTTTGCTACGCCATACCCGCGTGGACGGCAAGCACGCAGAAGACTCATTCGGGTACGCCGAATGCAGCTCCACCTGCCCCCATCCAGCTGCCCGTAACGGCGGCTCCGCGCGCGGCTATCTACCGCTGCCGGGACGGGCAGGCGGCCGACGGTCGTATCTTTATGCGCCGCCAGGTTCGGCCTTGAACGCCCGATTCTGCCGCTCCTGGTGCGGTTTCCGGCGCCGACCGGCTCTGCCTGTGGGTTGGCTCGACGGCCTCTGGCCTGCCGGCCAATGGCATATGCGAGGTCGCCGCAGATGAAAGCACCAGGTCGGTCACGTTCCGGGAACCGGCGCCGTCCCGGCACTTCTACCGCCTGGCCGTGTGCCCCGCCAGGCGCGGCAAGCTGAAAGTTCACATCGAGGTGGCCCGGTACCCTTCGCGCTTGCGGGCGGACGTGGTGGATACCGCCACGCGCGCCGGCCTGGTGAGGTGGCTCAGCAGGATCCAGGCGGTCGCGGAGGACCGGAGCTCGGCTCCGAACGACGTGATCCCGGCCGACGTCCAGCGGCTGTGCCTGCAGGTGCCGCGGCAGCCGGAGGACTGGATGTCAGTCACCGAAACGGTGTTCATCCGGGCCGATCCGGGCGCTGTCTGGGCTGTCCTGAGAACTCCACACTTTATTCCTGCCTCGCCGCGCATCCCGGTTGCCTGTGGTTATGTGCCCGGCACGCCAATCGGTCACCCCGGCGAGATGCACTACTTCGTGGCACGCGCGGAAGACGGAGCGCTGGCCTCGCAGACCGTCGCAGTATCTGCGCTGACGGACGACTTGCAGGCGGTGACTCACCGAGTGAGGC
>JASIBJ010000222.1 GCA_030045215.1 Streptosporangiaceae bacterium
CGGCCGACGTGCAGGATCACGCCGTCGGCCTGGCTCGTGGTCTCGGTCATCGTCACGACCCCGTCGATCACCGACTCGATCTGCCATGACTGCGCGAGCGGGCGACCCTGGTACTCGATCCGGCTCGGCGCGGCGCAGGCCCACTGGTCCCAGGCGCGAGCCTGAGGGTCGCGGGTCTCGAAGAGGAAGCGGCCGCCATCGACCAGCGCGCCGCGGATGGCCGCGAGCGACGCACGCACCTCGTCGTCCTCAATCAGGCACTGGAAGCCATTGCTGGCCATCGTCGCCAGTTCGAACTGCCGCGTCCAGGCGATGCCGGCTGCCCTCCCCTCGACCCACTCGATCGCGAGGTCCGGACCCCGGCGCGCCCGCCGCAGCGCGGCGGCATCCGGGTCGATGCCGGCCAGCCGGCCGGCGTGTCCGGCCTCGCGCAGCTGACGCAGCATCTGGCCAGTGCCGCACCCAACATCGAGTACTGAGCTCGCCGCGAACGCAGCCTGCGTGTAGAACGCGTCGCTCGTACCCGGTTCCGGCCGCCAGGGATACATCTGGTCGTAGAGAGCGGCCACGTCGTCCTCGGTGAAGTCCACCGTGGCACGATGACACCGACCCCGGACGCGGACAACAGGTTTTCCCCGCTAGTCACGGGCCGGTGGGCGGGCCTGTCAGGCGTGAGAGCCCCCTACATGGGTACCTTGATGCCGCGCCTGACCAGCCAGGCGTTGGCAGGCCAGGAAGTGGCGAAGCCGATCATCATGCCCACCTGCATGAGCAGCCAGAAGGCTGCTGAGCTCGGCATAAGGGGCCGGGCCGGGAACAGGACGTAGGTCATGACCGCCATCCAGCCGAACAGCCCGATCTCGAACGCGGTCAGCGAGATGAAGTCCGCCTTAGCCGCGGCGACCAGACCGTCCTTGACCCCGAGCCCGCGCATCGGCGCGATCGCGAAGTACTGAAAGAGGATGCCGAACGCGAGCGCGAGAATGTAATCGCCGATGTACTCGGCGCCCAGGGTGACTCCGGCTACGGCGAGGCCCAGCGCGAAGATCGCGAACTCCGAGATAACGTCGCCCAGGCTGCACCCGGCGCCGCAATGGCTCACCTCGATTGCCATGGTGACCCAGCGCGGCCTGGTTCGCTCGCCCGCCGGCGCCTCGTGCTGGCCTGACGGCCTCGCCATCTCGTGCTGAGCGTGCCCGCCAGGTTGCAATCCACCGCCGGCGGCCGGCACCGGCGCCATGGACGCCGGCGCAGGGCTCAGCCCCATCGATGGCACGGTGCCAGCAGGAGTAGCGGTGCCAGCAGGAGTACGAGCCCAGCGCCAGTAGAACGCGAGCGCGGCCGGGCCGAAGTACAGGGCGGTGATCGGGAATACGAAGTTCATCACGGCCATCGGCTGACGCCGGTGATTAAAGGCAATGTCGTAGGAAATCAGCGCTGCGCAACAGAAGCAGACCGATAGGTAGAGCCACGCGACTACGGTGAGCCAGGCTGGCGGCATGACATAACTTCCGTCTCGGGAATCGCGTCATCGCGCCACTTGGTGGGCTTGTCATCCTCAATCTCTACCATCGCTACGTGTTCGCGGGCCGAAAGAGCATGTTCGCGTTGTATGAGACAATACGGCCACTTCTGATCCGGAGGCAGTCATGGCAGCTCTACACACCGGCCAACCGTGGCGGGGAGTGGTGATCGCCGAAGGCCTGCGCGACCCGAAGATCATCAACAATCTGCGCGTCGTCGGTGCCCACATCACCGCCGATGACCTGCCCGTCGACGAGGACGGCAACCGCGGTCGCTGGCACCTGTACTGGATCGATGCCGCCCCCGAGGACATCGGACTCATCCAGTCACACACGCTACACACCTGGTACGCCCACTTCTGGACCGGCAACCAGCTGGTCGTCGTCTACGACGATGCCCGCTTCGACCTGAGCCGTGACGACCAGTCAACCTGGGAGTCGGCGATCAGCCATGGGCTGCGCCAGGGACTGCCGCGCGAGTGGCTGGACTTTCCGACGGACGGCACAACGGGCGAACTCGAGTAGCCGCCCGTCAACGGCAGGTCGGGCCACCTTGACGGCTCAGGTGATCTCGCCCGACCAGGGCCGGATTACCCCATCGCGGCCGCGCACCCGGCGCGGCACGCGCGAGTAGGACTCGGGTTGTTCAAGCGGTTGTAGCTGTGCCGCCCGGACGGTGACGACCTTGTGGACCGGCCGCCCGTTTACTTGCTGAATCCAGCTCACCCACGCGCTCCAGGAGCCATCTACCTCTACTAGCTCCCAGGCCAGGAGATGGCCGATCGTGCCATCGGCCATCGAGACGATGGGCGGAGCGTACGGCGCGTCTCGTGGCACCGATACATCATTCGCTACTGTGTTCGATGAGTCAAGCGCAGTGGATGGTGGCTTCAGCGCTGTCCGTTCTACTGTGAACCCCTCGTACTCAGAGCTGGCGGCAGCCGAGACGGCGGTACCTTCGGATGGCGAGTCGCATCGAACCCAGACTCAATCGACCTGGCCTGTGCAGCCTCGAGCTGCGACCGCGAATGGCGTCATACTGGGGGCCGGGGCATGCATCCTGCTAGGAGGCGCCGATGGGGGACTTGGGCGACACGAGCGACTCGGCACACCGCCCGAAGCAGCCGACTGCCAACAGGTGGCGATCGATTGGGTACGTGAGCGGTTCGTCTCGCATCCCGGTGTCACCGGGGCCGCGCCCGGAGCCAAGCAAGGCCCAGCGCGAGCAGGAGGCGCGCATCAAATCACATGGCGACGCTCGTGTAGGCCAGCTGCACCTTCTCGGCCTTTTTGGCAGCGGCCTAGCCCTCGCTGCGGTCATTGTCATATTCGTGCTGGTGTGGGTCAGTCACCATTAACCTCGTGACCGCGAAGGTCGCCGACGACCTATTCATTACGCGATCCAATTGGCGGTCTCGCTACCCCAGGTATGACGTCGTGCAATACGGGATCGACGACAGGGAGGAACGGCTAGTTGACGCGGGCGGCCGGGCGCAGGGAACGTGAGATCCTGGATCTCGCGCTGGCCGACGGGCGGCACGTCCGGGTGGACGGTACTTCCAACCTGCGTGACGTGGGCGGTTACCGGACGTATGCGGGCGCTAGCGTGGCCTGGCGCACCCTGTTCCGCTCCGGCAGCCTGCACAGGCTCGGCAGCCAAGGCGCCGCCGCGCTGGCCGGGCTTGGCCTGCGTACAGTCGTGGACCTGCGCGCTGACATCGAGGTGCAGCAGGCGCCGAGCGCTGTGGCCGGGCTGCCAGCCCGGATCGTGCGTGCCCCGCTGGTCCGCGACCCGACCGTGCTGCCCCCACTGACCGGCCTGGGCGAGGAATACCGGTACATGATCGACGAATGCGGCGACTCAATCGGCTCGGCCGTCAGGGAACTGTGCGGGCCTGGCGCGTTGCCCGCGCTGGTGCACTGCGCGGCCGGCCAGGACCGGACTGGCATCGTGATCGCGCTGGTGCTGGCCGCGCTCGGCGTTCCCGACGACCTGATCGGGGCGGACTACTCGCTCAGCTCGGTGTACCTCGATCCGGACAGCACTGCGGTGATCGACGGGCTGAAGGCCGCCGGCCTGGGCGACAACGTGACCGCTGAGCTGCTCTCCAGCCCGGCTCGGCCGATCCTGAACGTGCTGGCCTGGGCCAGGGCGGCGGGCGGCGGATCGGTCGACGGGTACCTCACGGCGCACGGCGTCGGTGCGCCCGAACTGGCGGCGCTGCGATCCGCGCTGGTGCGTTAGCTGGTGGCCGTCGCCCAGGGAGGCGTTCCTGAGCGCTGATCTCATTGGTCGATGCTGAACATGCCCTCGGGTACCCCGGCGATCTCGACTTGGCGCCAGATCGAGCGCCACTGCGGAAGTTCGTGGTAGCGGCGGAGTGCGGCGAGGCCGCCCAGCCAGCCGGCCCAGCCTGGATACGGCGGGTTGGCGGGGTCGAACCCGCTCTCCACGAAGGTGAGCCGGGTCTTGCCGTCCGAATCTTCCAGCTCCCAGCTGTCGGTCACGCCGTCGGCGAACCGCAAGGTCGCCTTGCGGCCCGGCTCGAACTCGACGAACTTGGCCCCGCCGGGGTCCAGCTCGAACCCGCCCATCGCGAAGCGGCCGCCGACGTAGGGCTCGATGTCCACGTTGGCGCCGAACCACCGGCGGAAGTGCTCGGGCTGGGTCATCGAGTCGAACACCTGCTCCGGTACCGCGTCGATCACCACGGAAGCGTGCAGCTCGTTCGACGTGAAGTCGCACTTGGGCGTCAGCTCACGGCCGGCCAGGTAGTCCGCCAGGTTGGCGATCGCCAGCGACCAGAACGTCTGCAGCGCGCCTCGGGCACCCGCCCTGTCGGCCAGCACCTCCTCGAAGCTCGGCAGGTCGCTGTGGCTCAGCGTCACCAGCGTGCCGTCCTCGTCCTCGGCCAGCTCGAACTGCACGGTGGACTCGACGCCGTCCACGGTCCAGGCGAACCGGATGGTCCGG
>JASIBJ010000223.1 GCA_030045215.1 Streptosporangiaceae bacterium
AGCGGCTGGAACCGCCCGAACCAGCAGGCGGTGGCCTGTTACAGCTTCGACGGCGTGACCTGGAAGTACGCGATGGCCGCGCCAGTGCTCCAGGGCACCGACCTGACGTCGGTGGGCGCCCAGGCGAACACCACCGGTGCCGGTTACCAAGTCGACTTCAACGTGAAGTCCGGGCCAGCCAGCCGCCTTGGCACCCTCACCAACACCATGGCCACCGACTACTACCCGAACAGCGGCACGCCAGGTACGGCCGATTACTTCCTGGCCCAGCTCGCAGTCGTTCTCGACGGCCAGATCCAGTCCTCGCCTGTGGTGCAGGGCCAGATCACCACCTCCGGTGAAATCAGCGGGCCGTCTGACACGGGCTTCACCTCGGGCCAGGCGAACACCCTGGCCAACCTGCTGAAGTACGGCCAGCTGCCGCTGTCCTTCAAGACGCTGGACAGCTCGTCCGTGTCACCGCAGCTCGGCTCGGCGCAGCTGTCGGCCGGACTCATCGCCGGGCTCGTCGGCCTGCTCCTGGTCGTGATCTACTCGTTCATCTACTACCGCGGCCTGGCCGTGGTGTCGGTGTCGAGCCTGGCCACCGCGGCGGCAATTTCCTACCTGGCGGTGGTTCTGCTCAGCCGGTACGAGAGCTTCAACCTGTCGCTCGCGGGCATCGCCGGACTGATCGTGGCGATCGGCATCACCGCCGACTCGTTCGTGGTGTATTTCGAGCGATTGCGGGACGAGGTCAGAGAGGGCCGGTCGCTCCGGTCGGCGGTCGAGCGCGGCTGGACCAGGGCACGGCGGACGATCCTGGTTTCCGACACGGTGTCGTTCCTGGCCGCGTTGCTGCTGTACATTTTCGCGATCGGTGACGTCCGGCTGTTCGCGTTCACCCTCGGACTGACCACTCTGGTGGACATCGTGGTGGTGTTCCTGTTCACCAAGCCGATGATCACGCTGCTGGCCCGGACGGAGTTCTACGGCCGGGGCCACAAGCTCTCCGGCCTGGACCCGGCCCGGCTCGGGGCCAGGGCCCCGTGGCGAGGGTCGCGGCGGCCAGTTACCAGGCCGGCCCCCGGTACACCCGGCGGCGCCTCGGCCGTACCGCCCCGGGGGACGACCCCCGGATCCCCCGGCGCCCCGAAGGAGGCATGATGTCGCGGCTCGGCAACATTCCCGGCCGGCTATACCGCGGCGAGGTCTCCGTCGACTTCGTGGGCCGCAAGCGACTCTGGTACTCGATCTCCGGGGCCATCCTGGTGATCAGCGTCGGCGCCCTGCTGATCTTCGGGCTGAATTTCAGCATCGACTTCAAGGGCGGCACGCAGATCCAGTTTCCCGTGACCCACGGCGCGACCGCCACCAGCGTCGAGCAGACGGTCAAGGGCGCGGGCGGCGGCGCGGATGCCAGCGCCCAGGAGGTCAAGCCGTTCGACGGGACGCCGCCCTTCTGGCAGGTGCAGACCGGCCAGCTGACGTCAGGGCAGACCAGGGCGGTCGAGAACGCCATCGTCAGCACCTACCACCCGCCGAAGGGCGCTACTGGCGTCTCGGTCACGACCGTCAGTGCGAGCTGGGGCTCGCAGATCTCGCAGAAGGCAGCGATCGCGCTCGTCGCCTTCATGATCGTGATCGTGCTGTACCTGTCGATCGCGTTCGAATGGCGGATGGCCGCGGCGGCGTTCGTCGCGTTGCTCCATGACATCGTGATCACGATCGGCGTCTACGCGCTCGCCCACTTCCAGGTAAGCCCGGCCACCGTGATCGGCCTGCTGACGATCCTCGGCTACTCGCTCTACGACACCGTCGTCGTCTTCGACAAGGTCCGCGAGAATACCGCGCCCATCCTGGGCACGCGGAAGAGCAACTACAGCCAGGCGGCCAACCTGGCGCTGAACCAGACCCTGGTCCGGTCGATCAACACCTCGCTGATCGCGCTGCTGCCGGTGGCGGCGATTCTGGTCGTCGGCACCCTGCTGCTGGGCAACGGCGAGCTGAAAGACCTGTCCCTGGTGCTGTTCGTCGGCATGCTCTCCGGCACGTACTCCTCGATCTGCATCGCCACCCCGGTGCTGACTTCCCTTAAGGAGCGCGAGCCGCAGTACAAGCAGCTGGCCAAGCAGGTGGCACGGCAGGCAGCCGGCGGCCGCGCGGCGATCCGGCGGTCGGCGAAGGAGCAAGCGGCCGCCGCTGCGGGCAACGGCAGCAAGGCTGGCGCGACCGCGGCCATCGCGGATGTCGACGCCGAGCCCGCCGACGAGCCGGCCGTCGAGGAAGAGGACGCAACCCTGGCCGACCAGGTGCCGGCCAGCCAGACGGCGGTGCCGAGCGGTCAGCCCGCACGCAGCAGCGTGCGGCCGTCAGGCCAGCGCCAGCAGCCAACTCGGCGACCAGGCTCAAGCAACCGGCGACCGAGCGGTAAGAAGAAGCGGCGGTAGGCGGCCATGCCAGGGCTCGCGGCCAGGCCCAGGTCAGCCTCGGCGCGAGCGGGACGCGACGGGCCAGCCCCCGGGCGAGCGGGACGCGACGGGCCGGCCTCCCGGCGGGTGGCGGCTTTCCGGTGAGCGCGTCCGAGGCCGGGATCACCGACGTCGCCGGGTTGCTGCGATCCCGGATCCGGGACATCCCGGACTACCCGCAGCCGGGGATTCTCTTCAAGGACATAACCCCGCTGCTCGCCGACGGCTTGGCATTCGCGGCCGTGGTCGCCGAGATGGCGGCCGGATACTCGGACGTCCACAAGGTGGCCGGCATCGAGGCCCGCGGCTTCATCCTCGCCGCCCCGGTGGCTCTTGAGCTCGCCGCCGGCTTCGTGCCGGTGCGCAAGCAGGGCAAGCTGCCGGCCCAGACCTACGCGGAGTCTTACTCGCTTGAGTACGGAACTGCGACGCTTGAGGTGCATAAAGATGCTTTTGCGCCGGGAGAGCGAGTACTCATAGTCGATGATGTCCTGGCCACGGGCGGCACCGCAGCGGCCACCGTTGAGCTAGTAAAACGCGCGGGAGCAAGGGTGGCAGGAATAGTGGTGCTGATGGAACTGGGATTCCTGTCTGGCCGCGAAAAGCTGCCAGATGTCCCGGTCCGCGCGCTCCTCGCCGTGTGACGCCACGCACGGAGCCGGGCACTTCCTGAATCGTCCACCGATACACTCGATAGATAGACGGACGTGAGGAGCACATGTGGCTGGTGACGTGGCGACGGCTGGAGCGGCCGGAACCGATGTCACCCAGGCGCCTGAGGCGGACGAAAGGGTGGCATCGCCAGAAGGCATGCCCGCAACGCCGCCCGGGCAGTCCAAGCCCAAGTCCGGCCGCACCCGCAAGCGCCAGCCGGCCGCACAGGAGGATTCCCCCTCGCAGGGCGACGCCGCCGGTGAGCGGCCAGGCGGCGGCGCAGTAATCACCGAGCCCGTCGGCGACGAGGCCGACCCGGCACTGGCATCTCCTCTCGGTCCCGCTGCGCCCGGCTCCGATGAGCGGGCCGCCGGCCTCGGCAAGAAGGCGTCGGGCCGGTCCGTGCCCGGCCTGTCGCGCCGTTCATCGCAGCCGTCAGGCCAGCCACCCAGTACCCAGGCGGATGCCACCTCGGGCGCCGCGGCCATGCGCCGCCGGCTGGCCAGGCTTGGCGCCGCGCGTGGCGGGGGCATCAACCCCGTACTCGAGCCATTGGTCAAGACCGTCCGCAACACCCATCCCAAGGCCGACTTCCGGCTGATCGAGCGGGCCTACGACGTGGCCGCCCGGATGCACGCGGGGCAGTCCCGGCGCAGTGGTGACCCGTACATCACTCACCCGCTGGCTGTCGCGACGATCCTCGCCGAACTCGGCATGAACCACGAGACGATCTGCGCGGCACTGCTGCACGACACCGTCGAGGACACCCAGTACACGCTGGCCCAGCTGCGCGAGGATTTCGGCGACGACATCGCCAGCCTGGTCGACGGGGTGACCAAGCTCGACAAGGTCAAGTACGGCGAGGCCGCGGAGGCCGAGACCGTGCGCAAGATGGTCGTGGCGATGTCACGCGATATCCGGGTGCTGGTCATCAAGCTGGCCGACCGGCTGCACAACATGCGGACGCTGCGCTATCTCCCGCGGGCCAAGCAGGAGCAGAAGTCCCGCGAGGTCCTGGAGATCTTCGCCCCCCTGGCACACCGGCTGGGCATGAACACCGTCAAGTGGGAACTCGAGGACCTGGCGTTCGCCACCCTGTTCCCCAAGCGGTATGACGAGATCGCGCGGCTCGTGTCCGAGCGCGCGCCGCGGCGGGAGATGTTCCTGCAGGAAGTGATCGAGGACGTGCAGGAGGACCTGCGCGAGGCCAAGATCAAGGCGACGGTCACCGGTCGGCCGAAGCACTACTACTCCGTCTACCAGAAGATGATCGCGCGAAATGTCAGCTTCGACGACATCTACGACCTGGTCGGCATCCGAGTCCTCGTTGATTCCCTGCGCGACTGCTACGCGGTGCTCGGCACCGTCCACGCGCGGTGGAACCCGGTACCTGGCCGGTTCAAGGACTACATCGCGATGCCGAAGTTCAACATGTACCAGTCGCTGCACACGACCGTGATCGGGCCCGAGGGCAAGCCGGTAGAGCTGCAGATCAGGACCTGGGGCATGCACCGGCGGGCCGAGTACGGCGTGGCCGCCCACTGGAAGTACAAGGAAGAGATGGCCGGCGGCAGCGCGTCCGACATGGCCTGGCTGCGCCAGCTCGTCGACTGGCAGCGAGAGACGGCCGACCCGGCCGAGTTCCTGGACACGCTCCGGTTCGACCTGGGCACGGCCGAGGTGTACGTGTTCACCCCCAAGGGCGAGGTAATCGCGCTGCCGCAGGGCGCCACGCCGGTTGACTTTGCCTACGCCATCCACACCGAGGTCGGTCATCGGACCATCGGCGCCAGGGTCAACGGCCGGCTGGTGCCGCTCGAGAGCGCGCTGAACAACGGCGATACGGTCGAGATCTTCACCTCCAAGGCGGCCGACGCAAGCCCGAGCCGCGACTGGCTGGGCTTCGTGCAGAGCGCCAGGGCCAGGAACAAGATCCGGCACTGGTTCTCTAAGGAGCGCTGCGAGGCTGCGGCCGAGTCCGGCAAGACCGCGATCGCCAGGACCATGCGCAAGCAGGGCCTGCCGCTGCAGCGGCTGGCGACCGCGGACGCCCTGAACGCGATCGCCACCGAACTGCACTACAACGATCTCTCCACCCTCTACGCGGCGGTCGGCGAGGGCCACGTGAGCGCGCAGTCGGTCGTCGCCAAGCTGGTCAAGTCCGCGGGTGGCATGGAGGGCGCGCAAGAAGACCTGGCCGAGGCCACGCTGCTGACCAGGACCCCGCGGCCGGCGCCGTCCGCGGGGGACTCGGGTGTCGTGGTCGAGGGCGCGGCCGACGTTTGGGCCCGCCTATCCAAGTGCTGCACGCCGGTCCCCGGCGATCAGATCACGGGCTTCGTGACCAGGGGCAACGGTGTGTCGGTTCACCGCGCCGACTGCGTGAACCTCGGCCACCTGCTGGAGTCGCAGCCGGAGCGGCTGGTCAACGTCCGCTGGTCCCCGAAGGAGGGCTCTCAGTTCCTGGTCGCGATCCAGGTCGAGGCGCTTGATCGCACCGGGCTGCTCTCCGACGTCACCAGGTCGATCTCGGACCAGCACGTGAACATCATGTCGGCCACCGTCACCACGACGAGGGACAGGGTCGCGTTCAGCCGCTTCACGTTCGAGATGGGCGACCCCAAGCACCTGGGCGCGGTTCTGCGGGCCGTGCGGGCCATCGACGGCGTCTACGACGTGTACCGCGTCACCAACTAACCCGATCTTTCGCCTCGGAGTCACGCTACGTATCGTCCGGTCGGCGACCGGCCCGTCGGCACCACCTCAACCCGGCCGCTCGCGCACTTGGGCGCTCGGCAATTACCTACCGCAAAAGGCCCACCATCCCATCAGCGCACACAGCCGCGAGGCGCAATTAAGTGCGGCCGCAGGGCCACTTTTCATCGATTCGGTACGGTCGAGCAACCGTTTCATTGTGGTATGTCCGTACACAATCGATGAAAAGACGCAGTGTGACTAGAGCATGTAGTCATAAATATTAGTATTTCCACCACCCAAACGCCGATGCAGGGGAGCGGCCGGGACGTGGGCTGGTGAGGGTGGGCCGACCGAGGCGGGCTGAGGCTGGCTGCGCGGTCCGGCGTCAGCCGGAGAGTTCCGCCAGCGTGCGCTCGGCCTCGGACAACCATGACCGCCGGGCGGCCAGGGCCTCCTGCGCCTTCTCCTAGGCCTTCTGGTCGCCGCTGGCCTCGGCCTTAGCGAGCTGGCCCTCCAGCTGCGTGATGGCGGCCTTGATCTGGTTCACGGTGCCCTTGGCCCGAGAGAGCGCCTCGGGATTGCTCCGGCGCCAGTGCGAGTCCTCGGCCTTGCGGAGCGCGTCCTCGACCCGGCGCAGGCCGCCCTCGAGCCGCTCATGGGATTCCCGCGGAACGGCGCCCGCCCGCTCCCAGCGCTCCTGGATGCTGCGCAGGGCACTCCTGGCCGCCCTGGCATCGGTTGCCGGCAGCAGCTTCTCCGCCTCGGCCAGGAGCTGCTCCTTGACCAGGGCGTGGTCGTGCAGCTCGCGGTCCTTGGCCTCCAGCACCTCCGCCCTGGCCTTGAAGAAGGCGTCCTGGGCCGTCTTGAACCTGGACCACAGCTCGTCCTCTGAGGCGCGGTCGGCCCGGCCCGCCTGCTTCCAGGACCGCATGAGCTCCCGGAAGGCGGTGGCGGTGGCGCTCCAGTCGGTCGAGGATGACAGTTCCTCGGCCTGGCGGACCAGGTCCTCCTTGCGGCTCCTGATCCCTCCGCGCTCTTCCTCCAGGTTCGCGAAGTACTGTTTGCGGCGCTTAGCGAAGGCGTTACGCGCGGCCGACAGCCGCTTCCAGAGGGCGGCTTCCGTGGCCCGGTCGCCGCGCGGGGCGGCTTTCCAGTCCTCCAGCAGCTGGCGCATCCGCTCGCCGCTGGCCTTCCAGTGGGTGGCCTCCACGGCGAGCCGCTCGGCTTCGGCGACGATCCGCTCCTTGATCTCGTGCGCCTCGGTGCGGGCCTGGTCGCGGGCGGCTTTGTGCTCCTCGCGGCGATGCTCCACCGCCCCGTTGAGGTTCTCGAGCCGGCCCTTGAGGCCGTCGAGGTCGCCGATGACCTTGGCGTCACTCACCGCCACGATCAGCCTGCTGATGGTCGCCCGGGCATGGGCAGGAGACAGGTCCGTGGCCGTAATCCGCTGCTCGAGCAGGCTGACCTCGGTCTCAAGCGACTCGTACTTGCGCTTGAAGAAGGCCATCGCCTCCTCCGGGCTGCCTGCCTGCCAGGAGCCGATCTCACGCTCGCCATCGGCCGTGCGGCAATAGACGGTACCGTCCTCGGCTACCCGGCCCCACGGATCGCTTGCGGTACTCACCGCGTACCTCCTGCCCGGACTTGATCAGAGATTAGCTGATCAAGTCTTCTTGATCGTCACGCTGTTGATCTCGACCTTCTCCTTTGGGTGACCGTCGCCCTGCCCG
>JASIBJ010000224.1 GCA_030045215.1 Streptosporangiaceae bacterium
GCCGACACGCTCACAGCATGAGTATCTGCAGGTCTGCATAAGTTGTCAATAATTACTATCGGATTACTTATAAACTAGCGTGAACCGGCAGGCGAGCCAGCACGCGCGTCAGACCCCGATGCGCTGGTCGTCCGGATCTGCCGGCGCACGGGAGGTGCCAGATTGAGTTGGACGAGGACGGCGCGCAGGCCGGCGGGTCAGCGCCCGGCGGCTCCGCAGGGAGGCCGGCTCCGGGTGGAAGGCCGGCTCCGGGTGGCGATCCAGGACCGGACGGGAGCGCGCCGATGACTCAGATTGATCACCTTGGCTTCCTGACTAGGGACGCGACGCGGCTTCATCCCGATCGCCCGGCGCTGTTGCAAGACGACGAGGTGCTCAGCTACTCCGCGCTCGACGAGCGAGCCGACCGGGTAGCGGGCTGGCTGGCCGCTCGTGGCGTCGCGCCCGGCTCGACCGTGGCCCTGCTGTGGCCCAACGACCTGCGCTACGTGGAGGCGCTGCTCGGGATCATGCGCGCCGGAGCGGTCGCGGTGCCGCTGAACATTCGCCAGAACGATGAGACGCTCGCCTACATTCTGAGCGACGCTGGCTGCGCCGGAATCCTGGCCGGGCCGTCCGAGCTTGACCGCGGTGAGAACCTGGCCAAGTCGGCCGGCCTGGCCGACCCGTTCGTCGCCGGGCCCGCCGAGGTGCAGCAGGCTCCTCCCCTGACCGTTGTGCCACCGCACGACCCAGACGCGGTCTGCATGCAGCCGTACACATCGGGATCCACCGGCCGGCCCAAGGGCGTGCCGCTCACGCACCGGGGTCAGATCTGGTGTGCCGACATCGTGCGCAAGTGCTATCTCTTTGACGAGACCGAGCGGGCGCTGCTGGCGGCCCCTCTGTTTCACAAGAACGCCGCCATGACGCTCAAATCAGTACTGCTGGCCGGCGGCTCCTGCGTCGTGCTGCCGGGTTTCGACCCGGTCGGCGTCATCCGCGCGATCGACCGGTTCAAGATCACGTACCTGAGCGGCGTGCCCGCCATGTACCGGATGCTGCTCAGCGAGAACGACGAGCTCACACGGTGCGACGTCAGCTCGGTTCGGTTCGCTACCGCCGGATCGGCACCGGTCACGGTCGACCTGCTCGAGGACTTCCAGCGGGTGTTCCGGGCTCCGATCGGAGAGGGCTACGGGCTGACCGAGGGCGGGCCCGACGTGCTGCTGGCCCCGCGCTGGGGAATCAACAAGCTGGGCTCGCTCGGGCTGCCGCTCCCAGGCTGCGAAGTCCAGCTCCGGGGAGGCGACGGGCTGTCCGAGGTCGCCGTCGGGGAGGTCGGCGAGCTGTGGGTGCGCAACCCGGGGGTGACGCCCGGATACCACGGCCTCCCGGAGGTCACGGCCGAGCGCATCAGGGACGGATGGCTGGCCACGCGCGACCTTATGCGGCGGGACTCGGACGGTTACTACTACTTTGTCGGCCGGGCCGACGACCTGATCAACGTGGCGGGCGAGAACGTCTATCCGAAGGAAGTCGAGCAGCTGCTGCTACGCCATCCGGCTGTTCGTGACGTCGCGGTCGTGGGGGGCACGCATCCGGTCAAGGGCGCGGTCCCGGTCGCCTTCGTCGTACTGACCGAGCCGGGTGCCGCGACGGCCCAGGAGCTGACGTCCCACTTCCACGATGTCGGACCGCACTACGCCTATCCCAGAGTCATCGAGTTCGTCCCCGAACTCCCGCTGGCAGGCACGGGCAAGATCGACCGGACCTCGCTGCAAGCGCGAGCGGGCCGGCTGGTGCAAGCGTGACCACGATGCGAGCAGCGGTTGTCACCGCGCACGGTGGTCCTGAGTGCCTCGAGTACACGCGCGTCCCGGTGCCGGAGCCTCCGCCGAGCTGGATGCGAGTCCGGGTGATCGCGTGCTCCCTCAATATGCTCGACGTGTTCGTGCGGCGGGGCATGCCCGGCGTCAGCCTTGACTTGCCGCACATACCCGGCGGCGACGTGGTCGGCGTCGTGGACAAGCTCGGCGAAGGCGCGGCGGGCCCGGCTCCAGGGACGCAGGTGCTCGTGGACCCGCTCGTGAAAAACAAGGCGCTGGGCGAGGACCTGCCCGGCGGCCTGGCCGAGTACGTCCTGGCGCCGGCCGAGAACGCGATCCCGCTTGACGTGCCCGCAGCCGACGCGTGCAGGTACGCGGCGCTGCCGATCGCCTACGGCACGGCCCGCCGGATGCTCGTGAGCCGGGCCGCGCTGGCAGCCGGCGAGACGCTCGTTGTTCTCGGTGCCGCCGGCGGCGTCGGAGTCGCCTGCGTCCAGCTGGGCAAGGCCCTCGGTGCGCGGGTCATCGCGTGCTCGTCCTCGCCGAACAAGCTCAACGAGCTAGCACGGCTCGGCGCGGACGAGCTCGTCGACAGCTCGGGGGGCGAGTTCGGGTCGGAGGTCTGGCGGCTCACCAGCCGGACCGGCGCTGATGTCCTCGTCGACTATCTTGGCGCCGACACCTGGCCGCAGTCGGTCCGCGCCGTACGCCGCGGCGGCCGCCTCGTCACCTGCGGGGCTACGACGGGCTTCCTGGCCGAAACCGACCTGCGCTACGTGTGGACGCGAGAGCTATCCATCCTCGGCTCGGACGGGTGGAGCAGGGACGATCTCATCGACCTGGTCGACCGGGTCAGGAGCGGCCGGCTGGCCCCCGTGATCCACGGCGTCTACCCGTTGTCGCAGATTGGCGCCGCGGTGGCCGAGCTAGAGGAGCGCCGGGCGGTCGGCAAGGTGGTGGTGGTGCCCGATGCAAGCCAGTGAGCTGCAGCGACTACTCGACAGCACGCCGGTCCACCGCGCGCTCGGCTTGCGCGTGACCAATGCCGGTGATCACCAAGTCGTCCTGCAAGCCGAGGCCGGGCCTGAACACCTCGTCGAGGACGGCGCGGAATACCTGCACGGCGGAGTAGTGGCGACGATGCTGGACGCCGCGGCGACGTTCGCGCTGATAGGCGCGACGGACACCGACTGGAGCACGGTCGATCTTCGCGTGGATTACCTGCGGCCCGTTCCGGCCGGGCCGCTGCAGATCCGCGGCAACGCCATCCAGATCGGCAAACGACTCGGCCGGGCAACGGCCGAGCTTCTGGCTGGCGGCGCCGAGCCCGTGGTAGCCAGCGCCACCGGAACCTTCGTCCGAGCCGCCACGGACGCGAGGGCCGGGACATGAC
>JASIBJ010000225.1 GCA_030045215.1 Streptosporangiaceae bacterium
CGGCGGGCATGCTGACACCGATCGCGGAGGCGGCGTACGCCGAGCGTGACATCTTCGCCCTCGGCCTGGCGTCGCTGCGCCGGTACCCGGCGTTCGCGGCCGAACTTGAGGTGGCAGCGGGCCTGCCCACCGGATTCCGGCAGACTGGCACGCTGCAGGTTGCCTACGATTCCGACGACCTAGCGGTGCTTGACCAACTGCGGGCACTGCAGGACTCGTTCGGTGTTCAGACCTGCCAGCTGACCGCGCGCCAGTGCCGAGAGGCCGAGCCCATGCTGGACCCGTCGATCCGCGGCGGGCTGCTGGCAGCCGATGACGGCTCGGTCGACCCGCGGCTGCTTGCGGCTGCGCTGCTGCGCGCCGCGACCGCGGCGGGAGCGCGGCACCTGCCGCTGCCGGTCGCCGAGATCCTCACCGAGCGCGCCGCACGTACCAGCCCGCACGCCGCGGCGGCGGGCATGGCCACGACCGCGGCGGACCCGACTCTGGGCCGCGCCAGCGGCGTCAGGTTCGCCGACGCCTCTGAGCTGGCCGCGCCTGCCATCGTCTTGGCCGCCGGGTGGAAGTCGGCCGGGTTCCCCGGCCTGCCAGCCGGATGCGCCCCCCCGGTCCGGCCGGTGAAAGGCCAGATCCTGCGGCTGCGTTCCACGGCGACGACGATGGCGGCCGGCCTGCCGCCCGGACTGCTGCGGCGAACGGTGCGCGGGATCGTCCGGGGGTCAAGCGTCTACCTCGTGCCGCGCGAGAGCGGCGAACTGGTCGTGGGGGCCACTCAGGAGGAACTCGGCGCGGACACGACGGTCACCGCTGGCGGGGTCTGGGAGCTGCTACGAGATGCACGCGCGCTGGTACCCGGCGTCACGGAGCTGGCGCTGGCCGAGGTCGTCGCCGGCTTGCGACCGGGAACGCCAGACAACGCCCCGCTGCTCGGCCCGGCCGCCCTGCCGGGACTCGTTCTGGCCACCGGCCACTTCCGGTCGGGCGTGCTACTCGCTCCGGTCACAGCCGATACGGTCAGCCGCTATCTGCTGACCGGACAGTCCGATCCGCTCTGGGCAGCCTTCGGCCCCGACCGGTTCCCCGCCGTCGCCGGACGACCCCGGCCGACGGCGCCCGTCACCCAGGTGGCCGCGACATGACAGTGGTCGTGAACGGCGAGCCGCACGTCGCAGCCAGCCCCATGTCGCTCGCCGACGCGGTGGCGCTGCTGACTGCCGCGCCGACCGGGGTGGCTGCCGCCGTGAACGGAGAGGTGGTCCGCCGGGCGGAGTGGACATCGACGCAGCTAGCCGACGGTGACGAGATCGAGGTCCTCACGGCGGTGCAGGGAGGTTGAGAATGGACGATCCGCTGCTCATCGCCGGTGAGTCGTTTAACTCCCGGCTGATCATGGGCACAGGCGGCATGCCGAGCCTGGACGTGCTCGACCGCGCGCTCGTCGCGTCTGGCACCGAGCTCACCACCGTCGCCATGCGCCGGGTTGACCCGTCCGCGGCCGGCTCAGTCCTGGACCTGCTGGCCGCGCGCGGCATCCGCGCGCTGCCCAACACCGCCGGCTGCTATACGGCCGCCGAGGCGGTCCGGGTGGCGAAACTGGCCCGCGAGGCCCTGGGCACCAACTGGATCAAGCTTGAGGTGATTGCGGATGAGCGCACCCTGCTCCCTGACCCGGTCGAGCTGCTCGCCGCCGCCGAGCAGCTGGTGGCGAACGGATTCGTCGTGTTGCCTTACACCAACGACGATCCCGTGCTGGCCCGCCGTCTGGAGCAGGCAGGCTGCTCCGCGGTGATGCCGCTGGGCTCGCCAATCGGCTCAGGCCTGGGCATCAGGAACACGCACAACATCGAGCTGATCGTCGAGTCGGCGGGTGTGCCGGTGATCCTGGACGCGGGGATCGGCACGGCCAGCGACGCGGCGATCGCCATGGAGCTGGGTTGCGCGGCGGTGCTGCTGGCCACCTCGGTCACCAGGGCCCGCGACCCGGAGCTGATGGCCGAGGCGATGCGGCTGGGCGTCGCCGGCGGGCGGCTGGCCTACCACGCGGGCCGCATTACCCGGCGCCGGTACGCGCAGGCATCCTCCCCGCCGACCAGCTGAGGCGAGGGCGGCGCCGGCCACCTGCCATGGCTTTATCGGGCCAGGACTCGTTTTCGCACCCTAGACTGCTCCCGATGGATACGACGCTGTCAGCACCGATCGGGCAGTTGCTCGACGGCCGCTACCTTGTCGAGTCGCAGCTCGCCCGCGGTGGCATGGCCGCCGTCTACCTGGGCCGGGACGTGCGGCTCGACCGGACCGTCGCGCTGAAGATCGCCCATCCGGAGCTGGCCCGCGACCGCGAGTTCACCGATCGGTTCATCGGTGAGGCCCGCGCGGTCGCCCGGCTATCCAGCCCGAACGTCGTTGCCATCTTCGACCAGGGCTCCACTGGCGACATCAACTACATCGCGATGGAGTACGTGCCAGGGCCGACCCTGCGCGAGTTGCTCAACGCCCGCGGGCGGCTGAGCCCGCGGGAGTCCCTGGACATCATCGAGGGCGTGCTCAGCGGGCTTGCCGCAGCCCACGACGCCGGGATCATCCACCGGGATGTCAAGCCCGAGAACGTGCTGCTCGGCACCGGCGCCACGGTGAAGGTCGTCGACTTCGGCCTGGCCAGGGCGGCGGCTGGCATGCGGAACACCAGGACCGGCCTGCTCATCGGCACTGCCGCCTATCTCGCCCCCGAGCAGGTCTCGTCGAACGCCTCGGATGCCAGGACGGACGTGTACGCGGCGGGCGTGATGCTGTTCGAGATGCTCACCGGGTCCCAGCCGCATACCGGCGACACACCGCTCGCCGTTGCCTACAAGCACGTCAATGCGGCTGTCCCGGCGCCGTCGAGCCTGGTTCCCGACCTGCCGCCGGCGCTCGACGCGCTGGTCGCGCTCAGCACCAATCGCGACCCGGCGCTGCGGCCGCCGGGCGCGGCGCACTTTCTGCACGCCATCGGCCAGGTCCGGCGGGGCATGCCCATTCCGCCGGTCTATCCAGGCGCGCCCGCCGCGGCACAGGGCACCGGTCACCAGGCTTCAAGCGGCGGGGGCGCAGGCACTTTCAGCATGGCCGCGACCGGCCGGATCAGCCCTGGCGCGGTGGCCGCGGGGACGGCCGGTCCGGCGATCTCCTCGCATCACACCATGATCGTTCCGGCCGGGGCGATGGAGGCCGGCTACGCCGGTGACGGCGCCGGCTATGCCATGCAGCCACGACGCTCCCGCGGGTACCGAGAGCCGTTCCTGCAGCGCTGGCTCTTCAGCCGCCGGATATTGATCGTCCTGGCCGTGATCGTGATCGGCGCGGCGACCTGGTGGCTGGTCGCGGGCCAGTACTTCAGCCTGCCCAGGGTGACTGGCATGACCGTGAGCGCGGCCAAGGCCGATCTGGCCAGTACGGGCCTGACCGCAAGGCTCGGGAGTTCCAGGCATAGCGACACGGTGGCGGCGGGCGATGTCCTCGCTACCGTTCCTGCCTCGGGATCGAATGTCAAGCATGGCCAGGTGATCACCATCATCATCTCGCTCGGCCCGGAGCTGGCCACGGTCCCGAATGTGACGGGCCAGACGCTTGCCAGCGCTCAGCAGGGCCTTGAGCAGGCCGGGCTCACGCCCGCCCCGCCGACCTACGAGACGTCCTCCGCAGTAGCGCCGGGGATCGTCATTGCGACCGACCCGGTCGCCTACACGAACTGGCCGAAGGACAAGCCCGTGGGCCTCATCGTCAGTTCGGGGCCGCCGCTCCCGGATTTCGTGGGAGTGCCGCTCACCCAGGCTGAAGGCGAGGCCGGATCGGTCGGGGTGACGCTTCAGCCGGAGAGGGCGGCGACGAGCAACCTGCCGGCCGGCACCGTGATCCGCCAGTCCCCGGCGCCGAACACCGCGATGAGGCCGGGCGAGGTCGTCGTCGTCTGGTTCTCCCCCGGCCCGCCCGAGGTCGCGGTGCCCGACGTGGACGGCCTGTCACAGCAGCAGGCAGTGCAGGAACTCCACGCCGCGGGCTTCCAGGTCTCGGTCAATAACACTTTCGGCGGCATCGCGGGCAGCGGGGTGACGAGCTACTCGCCAACCGGCGAGGCCCCGAAGGGCTCGACGATCACCATCAACATCGGGTTCAACCTCTAGGCGACCAGGTCTCGCGGGCTCGAGCGCCCAGCTGGTGCCCGGAGGGTCACGGCCGGGCTACAGCGGCGGCCCCTCGCCCTCCAGTTCCTGGTAGGAGTACCGCTGCTCCCGCCAGGGGTCGGCGACATTGTGGTAGCCGCGCTCCTCCCAGAAGCCGCGCCTGTCGACGGTCATGTACTCGACCGCGCGCACCCACTTGACGCTCTTCCAGGCGTAGAGGCTCGGGACGACCAGGCGCAGCGGGTACCCGTGCTCGGGAGTCAGCGGTTCGCGGTCGCAGTGGGTTGCCAGAATCGTGTCCTCCGCGGCAAAGTCACCGATCCGCACGTTCGCGCTGTAGCCGAAGTCAGCCCAGATCATCACGTGCGTCACCGCGGGGGCAGGCGGGAACCCGAGCAGCAGGTCGGCAGCCAGCACCCCCGACCAGCAGATGCCGGGCACTGTGAACTTCGTCACGCAGTGAAAGTCGGCCGTTACTTCGGCCATCGGAAGCTGAGCGATGTCATCCCAGCTCAGCCTGGCCTCATTGCCCGACTCGGTCGCGCCGAAAATTCTCAGGTCCCAGGTCTGCGGGTTGAAGGCCGGCACGGGTCCGTAGTGCAGGACCGGCAGAGTGCGGGGAATGTACTGACCAGGGGGCAGGTCTCCCGCCTCCCCGGCGGGCTGCTGCGGATGGCCCGTCCCGGACTGCGCCTGGTCTGCGAGCGGGCCAGCGTCCCAAGCCGCGCGCGAGTCCTGCGCTCGCCCGCTGCTCTCGCGCGCGCCTGTATCAGGCTGCGTCATCTCAGGCTGACCTGCCCCTTCCCGCATAGCGCAGCACCCAGCCGCGAAATCGACCCTTGTTCTCGCAGGTGGAGCTATCTTGCCACCTCCCGAAAACTGACTGAGCCTGGCCCACCGGCCAGACCGCATCGCCCCGAGTGGGCTAAGCTACGGCTCATGCGTAGCGAGTATTGGTTTGGTTTTGGCTACCGGCCCGGCCCTGGGACGGTCGCCCGCCAGACTCTGCGCTGACGCGAGCGACGCTAACCGAAGCCCCGGGCCGGAACGGCCCGGGGCTTTTCGTCATGATGGAGTCGAGGAGGACGTCGTGGTGGTGGTTATGGCCCCGGAGGCCACGCAAGCCGATATTGCTGCAGTTGTCGAACTGGTCCAGGCGGCGGGCGGCGAGGCTTTCGTCAGCCGCGGCGTATCCCGGACGATCATCGGCCTCGTCGGCGATGTCGAGCAGTTCGGCGCCCTGAACCTGCGAAGCTACAGCGGTGTCAGCGACGTCGTGCGCATATCCGTGCCGTACAAGCTGGTCAGCAGGGAGCATCACCCGAACCGATCGGTGATCCACGTCGGCGGCGTGCCGATCGGGCCGGATACGGTCACGGTCATCGCCGGACCGTGCACCGTGGAGACTCCCGAGCAGACCCTCACGTCGGCACGGATGGCCCAGGCGGCCGGGGCGTCGCTGCTGCGCGGCGGCGCGTTCAAGCCGCGCACGTCGCCGTACGCCTTCCAGGGCCTCGGCGAGGCCGGGCTGCGGATCCTGGCGGACGTCCGGGCCGAGACCGGTCTGCCGGTCGTGACCGAGGTCATTGATCCGGCCACCGTCGACCTCGTGTCCTCGTACGCGGACATGCTGCAGGTGGGGACCCGCAGCATGCAGAATTTCACGTTGCTCCAGGCGGTGGGGTCGGCCAGCAAGCCGGTGCTGCTCAAGCGGGGCATGAACGCCACCATTGAGGAGTGGCTGATGGCCGCCGAGTACATTGCGCAGCGCGGCAACCTCGACATCGTGCTGTGCGAGCGGGGCATCCGGACGTTCGAGACCGCAACCAGGAACACGCTGGACATCAGCGCGGTACCCGTCGCACAGCGGCTGTCCCACCTGCCGGTGATCATCGACCCGTCACATTCGGGCGGCCGACGCGATCTCGTGCTCCCGCTGACGCGAGCCGCGATCGCCGTCGGCGCGGACGGGATCATCGTCGACGTGCATCCGCAACCGGCGGCGGCGATGTGCGACGGCGACCAGGCGCTCACCGGCGACGACATCAGGGAACTGGCGACCGCGGTCCGCACGCTGCCGCAGCTGCTCGGCCGCGAGCTAGCGCCGGCGCCGGTGCCGGCCGGGGCCCGCTGAGGCCCGGAGCGCGCCTGGCCAACGCTAGGACGCCTCCCGCCACGACGCGATCGCCGACACCTGGAGCGGGCCCGACGCCAGCGGTCAGAGCGCCTCGACCGCCGGGATGACCTGGCTGCCTATCACCTCAAGCGGGGCCAGCGTCCAGACGTTGGCGACCGCCCCGATCGCAGTCCCGAAGCCCAGCTCGGCCAGCTGGCCGAGCCGATCGACGACCTCGCTCGCGCGCTCGCCGCGCTCCCCCATATCGAAGATGAAGTAGCAGGTCTTCTCGATCTCGTCGTAGTCGCGGCCCTCGGCCTCGCAGTGGGCGCGGAGCACGTCGAGCTTCCGGCCGAGGTCGGGGCCGGAGAACAGGTTGCAGGCCTGGGCGTATCTGGCCACCAGTCGCAACGTCTTCTGCTCACCTCCGCCGCCGATCATGATCGGCGGGTGCGGCCTGGATAGGGCTGCTGGCCTATTGAGTGGACGCTCCAGCTGGTAGTGCCGGCCAGTAAACGGCGACTCGTCACCGCTCCACATCTGCAGGCAGATCTGCAGAGTCTCCTCGAGCCGCTCGAACCGCTCGGCCACGGGCGGAAACGGAATGCCAAGTCCCTGGCTCTCCTCCTTGTTCCAGGCCGCGCCGATGCCCAGCCAGGCCCGGCCGCCCGATAGCACATCCAGCGTCGTCACAATCTTGGCGAGGACGCCGGGATGCCGGTAGACGACGCCGGTGACCAGAGTCAGCAGCCGAGCATTGGATGTGCACGCTGCCAGGTATCCGAGTGTGGTGTAAGCCTCGAGCATGTCGTGCTCGGGCGGGCCGATAGGGCCGATCTGGAAGAAGTGATCCATCACCGCGATGCTGGAGAATCCGGCATCGTCGGCGGTGCGGGCAACCTCGGCGAGTCGTCGCCCGAGGTGTTCAGGACCGCCGGCACCCTGAAAGTCGGGGATCTGCAGGCCTATGCGCATCGCCTCAGCGTGCCACAAGCGCGTGGCCAGCCAACCGCGGCTTGGCGGCGAACGGGAAGAAACATCAACAGAACCGGGCCGCACTACTGCCCCTCACCCGGTATTTTGTGCAAGCCTTGACCTTAACGTTGCGCAACTGCGGGCTACCTGTTCTGGCCCCGCGCGGAGGCATGAAATGCCGAGGTACCGCTCGCTCGGTGCGGCTGCCGTGGCCATTCTGCCTGCCATGATCTTGAGTCCGGCGGCGGGGCGGGCGGAAGTGCAGCGCGCCACCGTGCAGCACGCGGCAATCGTGAGCCCGCAATGGCGCATGGCGGTGAACCTGCACTACGGCCAGATTCCCAACGCGTCCGGATACTCCGAGGTCCTGACGGTCGGCCACGTGGTCTGGGCGTTCGGCGGAACAAATCCCGGCGGACAGAGTTCGCCGGTGGCAATGTTCCTGGCTCGCGGAACCTGGCATGATTCGGCACTGCCTGCCGGGCTGACCAACTTCATCAGCGGCGCCAGCGCGCCGAAGCCGAATGACATCTGGGCGATCAGCGAATACGGCGAGTACGTCCTGCACTGGAACGGCTCCCGCTGGTCCCTGGTCAAAAGCTGGAGCCAGTCCGGCCAGCTCACCGGGGTGGTCGCGATCAGCAGCCGGAACGTCTGGGTGTTTGGCACATCCGCTGGCGGCGATCACACCATTGGCACCTGGCACTTCAACGGCCGGAGGTGGAGGCCCGTCAGCTCCGGCGGTAAGGACATCTACCGGGCAAGCGCGCTGTCGGCCTACGACATCTGGGGGATCGCGGCCGGGCCGAAGGTCGACTCGATCGAGCGCTTCGGCCACCGAGGCTGGCACCACGTGCGGACCGGCCGCGTGCTGGTCGGTGCCCGCTGGCACGACATTCTGGCCGTGTCGGAGAACGACGTCTGGATTCTCGGGACTGCGGCGAGCCGCCAGGGCACCGGCAGGCTGGTCCTGGCCCACTGGAATGGCAGGTACTGGACCAGGTTCGACACGTCCTTGCAAGCATGGGCGGGCCAGCTGGCCGCGGCAGAATCTGGATCGATCATCGCGACGGCCATGTCCTCAGGGCTGGCGGGCGACGGGCTCATCATCGAGATGACCGGCAGCGGCCACCTGACCTGGTCGACGATCTCGTCGAGCCTCGGCAGCGGGGTCACCGACGTCGCCTACGCTTCGCAGAGCCAGATCCTCTGGGCCAGCGGCGGAGTCCTGACGAGGCTCGGGGGCAATGCTGCCCTCTGGACGCTCGCGCTACCTCACTTCAGCCGGCGGCCGGGTCCCGACGGCTGACCGCGGCCGCGATTAGCCGGCCCCGGGCATGTGCTCCTGCGCGGCCGCGGCCAGTTCCTCGGCCAGGTCATCTGCCTCGAGACGGGCCTCGATCCGGCGCAGGTCTTCGATTCGGGCCCGCGTCTCCACCTGCCGGGGCGTGAGCAGCGAGCAACAGTCCTGATCGGGCAGTTCCGAGATGGTGAGGGTCTCGATGCGGCGTGCCTCGCGGATGATCTCCGTCTTGTCCCAGCCGATCAGCGGCCGCAGGATCGGCAGGTGCACCGCGTCGTCGAGCGCCGTGATGTTGGCCAGCGTCTGGCTGCTCACCTGGCCCAGCGAATCGCCGGTGACCAGCGCAGTGGCCCGAAGCCTGCGGGCCATCGCCGCGCCGGTCTTGAGCATGAGCCTGCGCTGGGCCACGATCTGCAGCCGTCCGGCGCCTGAGGAGGCGAGCCGGCGCTGCGCGTTCCCGAACGCGACGACAAACAACCGCGAGTCGCCCTGGTAACGGTCGAGCTGACGGACCAGGCCGTACGCCTTGTACACCGACTCGGGGCCGGTCAGCGGCATTCCGGAGAAGTGCAGGTAGCTGCAGCGCAGGCCGCGGCGCATCATCCGGTAGGAGGCGACCGGCGAATCGATGCCGCCTGACATCAGCACCAGCGCCCGACCGCTCATGCCGACGGGCAGGCCCCCCTGGCCGGCCCAGCCTTGAGTGAATACGAACACCTCGTGCTGATCCACCTCGACGAATACTGTCGTTTCCGGCGATGTCAGGTTGACCGGCAGGCCATACTCCTGCTGGATCCTCGTGCCGATCATCACCGCGAGCTCCGCCGATGTGACCGGGAACCGCTTGTCACGGCGCCTGGCCCTGACGGCGAACGGTCCCGTGCGGCCCGCGACAAGCTCGACGGCCGCCTCAACCGCTGCCTGCGGATCCTTCGCGACCCGGATCGCCCGGCACACCCGCGCGACGCCCATGACGTAAGTGAGGCGCTCGGCGATCAGGTCAGCCGCGGTCTCCGCGCCAAATCCGCCGGCCTCTCCCCCGGCCACCCTGACGACAACGACGCCCTCGCGCTGCCAGACGCGGATGGCAATCCCGAGGTTGCGCACGGAGCGCCTGATGTTCTCGTGCAGGAGGCGCTCGAACTGCTGCCGGTTCCGTCCCTTGAGGACGATCTCGCCCAGCTTCAGCAGGACGCACGGCTCATGCAGCGCAGGCGCTGCATGCGGTTCGGCGTGGCTGGCAACGGGCAGCGCGGACATCACTTCAGTCTGCCATCTCTCGGACGCGGGGCTTGCACGCATCGCCAGCCGGCCGGGGACGTCGGCCGATCAGGTGGCCGCAGGCGATAATTCCCGCCATGCTGGGAACTGGGCCTGCCGTTGCCGGCGGCCTCGCAGGCTCGGGTGACGTCACCGAAGGAACGTGAACCGGGCCCAACCCGGCTGTAAAGCCGCGAACAGGCAGTCTGTGGTGATTATCAGCGACTCGGTGGCGTCCCAGAGTATCTGCTCGGATACTTAAGGTGATGCCATACGGCCAGAGTGTGACCGGTCGGCAGAAGGACATGATTCCACATGGCACTCTGCACAAGGTGCGGGCAGGACGCGGAACCCGGAGCGGAATTCTGCCAAGGCTGCGCCGGAAGCTCCGCCGCCGTAGCTGACCAGCCAGTGACGGCGCCGGCGATGGCCGCCGCCGCCGATTACCTGCGCCCGTTTGCCGCCCAGGGCACCAGCCCCGCGCTCTTACCCGAGACCCACGGGCCCGACTACTGGACCGATCCGGGTGTCGATCGGATTCCGGCTTACCCGAGGTCTGAGCGTGCAGTCCCGTCGCAGCCTGGTGAGCCGCCGGAGGAGATCGCGCCGCCCGGCGATGAGCTGCTCGCTGGCGGTAGGTGGTCGTATTTCGCGCAAGACGGCCCGCCCTACGACGACTACGACTATGACGGCCCCGATGTCGTGCCGCCGCGCGGCACGTATCTGCCCGGAGCGGGTCAGGCCCCCGCCGGTGCTGGCGAGCGGTACCAGAGGGCCGGCCCCCAGAGCCAGCTGCAGCCCTACGGCCCCGCCGACAGCGCGGAGCCAGCCGACCAGCAGCGCTACCCAATTCCGGATGCGCCCTACGAGGCGGGCCAGGACTTCGATGCGCCGGCAGGCGCGCCGTACACGGTGGGCCCGCAGCGCTACCCGCCCGCGGCCGAGCAGTATCCCGCCGACGACAATGCGCACCCCGCATACCCAGGCGAGCTTCCCTCGCCCGCCGGCGCACGTGGCGAGGCCGGCTACCACCCGGTCGGCCAGCCCTACCAGGCGAGCGCCGGGTACCCGGCCCCGAGTGCGGATTGGGGCGCAAGTTCGCCAGAGGACCTCACGGGCCTGGATCCGATCCGGTACCCGGATCCATTGCTGTATCCGTCGACCGCTGCGCCGAGCGGGCCGAGCGACCCGGCAGCTGCGGCCTCGGAGCTGACCGACTCGGGGAAGCCCGCCGGTCGCGGATGGGGAGCTGGTGCCCGGCGCATGTTCAGGCGGAACGGCCCGGCCGATGCCCAGGCCGATGACGGCGGGCAGTTGTCGGGTGCAGGCTTGCCTGGCCAGCCTTACGCGGCCGCGCCGCATGGTCCCGACGGCGGATCCGCGCTGGCCACGGCTGCGCCCGAGGCCGGTCAGGCCGGCCCAGACGCGGCAGGCGCGGGCCCGGCATACGACCGCTTCGACCTCATCGATGACCGCATGCTCACCGCGGATGGCGAGACCGACCTGGAGCCCGATTCCGCGGGCCTGATGACCCGCCGGCCGCCCGGGCAGGGCCGCTGGATTGCCTTCGCCGCGGCGGCGATCGTGCTGATCCTCGCGGCCGCTGGCGCCACGATCGCGCTCACGCACCGCGCCCCGCCGGCTGGCCACCCGGCCAGCGGCCCGACGTCAACGAGCACGAGCACGAGCGCCCCCAGGCCGGCGCCGAGGCCCAGACCCCTGGTTACCATCGCGCCCGCCGCTGCCAGCGCGCCGCAGGCGCCGGCGGTGAAAGCCTTTCTGATCCGTTACTTCACCGCCATCAACGAGCACGACTTCGCGGCGTACCGGTCGCTCTTCAGCGACACGCAGCGCGGGGGGCTGTCGGCCGCCGCGTTCGCCCGTGGCTACGGCTCCTCGCGGGACTCTCAGGCGACGCTGCGCAGCATCGCCGTAGGCGCCGCCGGGCAGCTTGTTGCCACGGTCAGCTTCGTCAGCCATCAGCAGCCGGCCGACAGCGCGACCCACTCGGCGTGCACGTCCTGGACCATCTCGTTGTTCTTGATCAAGCAGTCCGGTGCCTATGTGATCCATACGCCGCCGGCCGGCTACGGCGCAACCGCCGCTGCCTGCCCGTAGCCGGCCCGCCCGGTCAGGCTGGCAGCACGGCGCACAGCAGCCGGTTGAAACCGTACTGCCAGAGGATGCCGATCTCGGTGAAACCCGCGGCCCGCAGCGCCTGCGTCTGCACGCTGAGCAGGCCGGCCGGCGAGCCGTGGTGCTCAGAGTCCACGTCCCGGGCGTCCCGCTCGGCACTGAGCGCCGCCAGGTCGGGATCGGCGGCCACCGCTGCCCACCAGCCTTCCCAGGTCTCGATCCGGTTGGTCGACAAGTACCGCTGCTCCCGGCGCGCCGTCATGGCCCGGCCCAGCCTGGTCAGCGTCGGCGCGGTGTCGTCCTCGCGCATGTGGTCGCCGTTCAGCAGCACCCCGCCCGGTGCGAGCAGCCTGGCTGCCTCCGCGTACGTCGAGACCAGGGCGTCCTGCGTTAGCCAGTGCAGCGCGGTCGTGCTGACCACCGCATCCGCCCGCCGGTCCAGGCCCAGACCCGCAGACCAGCCGGTGACGCGCAGGTCGGCGTCGACGAACCGAAGCCCGGCCAGGTCCTTGAAGGCCACCCGCCCCAGCGTCATCGTCAGCGGGTCGGCGTCGATCGCGACAACCGTCGCCTTCGGCAGTCGCGCCAGCACTCGCACCGCCAGTGAGCCGGGTCCGCAGCCCAGGTCGATGACGAGTGGATCGGGCCGGCCGACGGCGTCCTCGAGCGCGTCGATCAGCGCGGTGAACCGCTCCTCCCGGTCCGGCAGGTAGCCCTGCTGCTGGTGGTCCCAGCGCTCGATCCACGCGCGAGCCACATCCTGGCTGAGCGCTTCGCCATTGCCGACTGCCGAGCCTGCCATGGGATGTCCTCCTTCGCCCTGAGGGCGTAACTGGCGTATAGGATTTTCACAGTCACGAAGCTAGACCGGAGGGCATAACTGGTCAAGTGAATTTCAACAGTCACGTCGATACGATTGTGGCCGCCGCGGTTCGCCTGGTCAACGCGGTCACGCCGGGCGAGGCTCGCGGGCGCAGTTTCGAACAGCCCGCCGGGGAAGGCCTTCGCGCCGCCGTGAGTGAGGCACTGCGAACCGGCCGGCGCGAGGCGCCGGCGATCACCGCCGAGGACGCGGCCAAGCTGGCCCTCGTCGCGGGCTGGCTCCGCTCGGTGTTCGACTCGGCCGACCGGGGTGACGTGGATGCTGCCGCGCTGACGCTCAACGCGCTGCTCGCCGAGACCGGCGCCCGACCCGAACTCGAGAAGCACGACGGCGAGCCGTGGCACATGCACTTTCACGGCAGTACCGATTCCCCGGCCGTAGGCTGGGCGGCGGGTTGTGCCACCGGCCTGGCCATCGTGCTCGGCACCGAGATGTACGACCGCCTCGGGGTGTGCACGGCGCCACGGTGCGACCGCGTCTACGTCGACGTGTCCAGGAACGGGACACGCCGGTTCTGCTCCACGACCTGCCAGAACCGGGTCAAGTCCGCGGCGTTCCGCGCCCGGCGCGTCTGACGCATCACCAGGGGACAGACACGGGCCGCCTCTGCTTGCGCGGCGAGCGTCAGCCGAAGAAGACCTCGGCCTCGCCGTAACGCTCGGGAGGCACCAGCTTCAACTGACGAGTCGCCTCGGCGATCGGGACCCGCACGATGTCGGTGCCGCGCAGCGCGACCATTGAGCCCCAGGCGCCATCGGCGACGGCGCGGGCGGCGTGCACGCCGAACCTGGTGGCCAGCACGCGGTCGAAGGCCGTCGGCGTGCCACCGCGCTGGATGTGCCCGAGCACTGTGCAGCGGGCCTCCTTGCCCGTGCGCTGCTCGATTTCGTCCGCCAGCATCTGGCCGATCCCGCGGTTGGCCATCCGCACGTGTCCGAAGGCATCCAGTTCCTGCCCGGCGGCCGCCTCGCCCGAGGTCTTCGGGGTCGCGCCCTCGGCAACCACCACGATCGGCGCGTACCGGGTCTGGAAACGATGCCTGACGTACTCGCAGACCTGCTCCATGTCGAACGGCTTCTCCGGGATCAGGATGACGTTCGCGCCGCCAGCGATGCCCGCGTGCAGCGCGATCCAGCCCGCATTGCGGCCCATAACCTCCACGATCAGCGCGCGGTGATGGCTCTCGGCGGTGGTGTGCAGGCGATCGATCGCCTCCATCGCGATGTTCACGGCGGTGTCGAACCCGAAGGTGAAATCAGTCGCGCTCAGGTCGTTGTCGATGGTCTTCGGCACGCCGACAACGCTCGCGCCGGCCTCGTGGAGGCGGGCGGCCACGCCGAGGGTGTCTTCTCCCCCGATCACGACCAGCGCGTCGACGCCCAGGCTCTCGAGATTCTCCGTGACCCGCTCCAGGCCGGATTTGCCGCCGGCCGCGGCGGACTCGGCGAGCGGGTTGGTCCGGGACGAGCCCAGGATTGTGCCGCCACGCGGCAGGATCCCGCGTACCGCGTTCACGTCCAGCACCATCGTGTCGCCCTCGAGCGGGCCGCGCCAGCCGTCACGGAACCCGATGAACTCGAGTTCATGCTCGGACACGCCGGTCCGCACCACAGCGCGGATCACCGCGTTCAGGCCGGGGCAGTCACCGCCTCCGGTCAGGACACCCACTCGCATCGTGTTTTTCCTCTCACGTCTCCTGCGGCCACACTAGTGGCTATGAGCGTCCTAGCGATCGACGCCGGCACGACTGGTGTAACCGCTCTAATCGTTACCGATTCAGGCGCGGTTGCGGGCCGCGGCTACCAGGAATTCCGGCAGTATTTTCCGCAGCCAGGCTGGGTTGAGCATCTGCCTGAGGGCATCTGGCAGGCGACTTTGGCGGCGTGCTCGCAGGCGCTCGCCGCAGCCGGGAACCTGCCCGTGGTCAGCGTCGGCATAACCAATCAGCGGGAGACCGCCGTGCTGTGGGATCGGACCACGCTCGCCGCTCCCCACCGCGCCATCGTCTGGCAGGACCGGCGGACGGCCGGGATCTGCGATGAGCTGCGGGCCGCAGGTCACGAGCCACGGGTGGCCGAGCTCACCGGGCTCAGGCTCGACCCGTACTTCACCGCGCCGAAGCTGACGTGGCTGTCCCGGCACGAGCGAGGGGTCTGGGCGGGTGTGGTCGACGGGTCCGTGTCGGTCGGCACCGTGGATTCCTACCTGATTGCCCGCCTGACCGGCGGCCGGCGGCACGTGACTGACGCCTCGAACGCCTCCCGCACGCTGCTGTTTGACATCGAAGCCGGCCAGTGGTCGGCGGAGCTGTGCGAGCTGTTCGGCGTGCCCCCGCACGCACTGCCCGAGATAGTGCCGTCCACCGGCATCGTCGGGCATACGGATGCATCGGCCTTCCTGGGTTTGGAGCTGCCGGTCGCGGGCGTGGCCGGGGACCAGCAGGCCGCGCTGTTCGGCCAGGCCTGCTTCGAGCCTGGCGCGGCCAAGTGCACGTACGGGACAGGGTCGTTCGTCCTGGTGAACACCGGCTCGTCGATCGTGCGATCTCACGCCGGCCTGCTGTCCACCGTGGCATGGCTGGAACCCTCCGGCGAGTTGACCTACGCTCTCGAAGGCTCGGTGTTCGTGACCGGCTCCGCCATCCAGTGGCTGCGCGACGGTCTGGGGTTGCTGGACAATGCCGGGCAGAGCGAGGCCCTAGCCCGATCGGTGCCGGACTCGGGCGGCGTGGTCTTCGTGCCGGCTCTGACCGGGCTCGGCGCGCCGGACTGGGATCCGTCAGCGCGGGGCGCCATTTTCGGCCTGACGCGCGGCACCACCAGGGCACACCTGATCCGGGCCGCGCTCGAGGCGATCGCCTTCGAGGTCCGCGACGTTGTGGACGTCATGACGACGGAGGCCGCCGCCCGCGCCTCGTCGGGCAGCCTGGGCAACGCCTCGTCGGGCAGCCCGGGCGGCGTCCCGGGTCACGCGGCGGGCGACGACCCAGCAGCTGGCGATTCGGCCGCGCTGCGGGTCGACGGTGGCGCCAGCGCCAACGACCTCCTTCTGCAATTGCAGGCCGATCAGCTGCAGCGCCCGGTCGAGCGGCCCGTCATCGCCGAGACCACGGCGCTGGGCGCGGCCTCGCTGGCCGGGCTGGCCACTGGCGTGTGGTCGTCGCGGGCTGAGCTGGCCGCAGCGTGGCAGCTAGACCGCCGATTCACGCCAGGCCCGCGCGACGAGACGGCGCACGCCCGGTGGCGCAGCGCGGTCGAGCGGACAAAAGCGTGGGTCTAGGTCGCTGCTCCGCATTCCGGCCAGACGCACCGGACGAGTCGGCCCGACACGGCCAGTAGCCCCCTGATCGCCCCGGCCTGGCGGGCGTCCGCTCGGACCGTTGCCCCCGCTAGTCATCGAGCACGTCGGCGAATTCGCCGTTACGCACGCCCGCCATGAACGCAGCCCACTCCGAGCGCGAGAAAACCAGAACCGGCCCGGCCGGGTTCTTGCTGTCACGGACGCCGACCCGGCTACCGGGCAGCCGCGCCACCAGCACGCAGTCGGCGTTGGCGTAACTAAGCGAGCTTTTCACCCAGCGCAAGCGGGCCTGGCCGGGCGCGCACATCGTCTCGTGCATGGTCTGGAACCTCCCTTGCCGACGGCGCGTCCTGGCCGCGAATCGCCCTCGTTGCCCGCCCAGCTGCCGCACGCTCCGAGCCTGGACTGCCGCCTTGCAAAAACCTTGACGGTTTGCTTGCAGCCCAGGTCACGCTGTGCTCCGGCCGGACTGGAGCGAATGCGGAGGCCGTGGCACATAAGCCCCGGCCTGTCGTGCGCGCACGGCTGCCTGAGCCTGATCAGGTGGACGTGCGCGCGCTGAGATACCCGCCGGCTGGGCCAAAGCTGCCGGCGTTGAGTTCGTCAGTCCTGGATGTTGTCCGCCGCACTCCGGGAGCCAACCGGTTCGTCCTCGTCCTCTTCCTCAACGGAGCCGTGGCCGGGGACTTGACCGTTCGCTCCGCCGCCGTCGGCGTCACGAGCGTTCCCGTCGCGATACAGAACCTGGGCCAGCCGACCCTTGGCTCGCTGCGCGTACTCGTCCACGTACTCCTGGCCAGACAGCCTCATGAGCGCATACATGATCTCGTCGGTGACGGCGCGCAGCACGATACGGTCCTGCTCGAGGCCGTAGTACCGCGAAAAGTCAAGCGGCTTCCCGAATCGGACGCCCGGCCGAATCCTCAATCGGGGCGCCACCCGGCCGGGCGGCTGGAACTCGAACCCGCCGATCATCGCCGTCGGAATCACCGGCACCTTGGCTTCGAGCGCGAGTCGGGCGACGCCAGTTTTGCCGCGGAACAGCCGGCCGTCGGGCGTGCGCGTGCCCTCGGGATAGATACCGAGCAGATGCCCGGACGCAAGGACGCGAAGGCCAGTCCGCAGCGCCCGCTCACTTGCCGCGCCGCCGGATCGGTCCACGGGGATCTGCCCTAGAGCGCTGAAGAAAGCCCGACTGATCAGGCCCTTTATCCCTCGTCCAGTGAAATATTCAGACTTCGCCAGGAACACGACTTTGCGGTGCAGCGGGAGCGGGGCGAAGAAGTGATCAGAGAAGGACAGGTGGTTGCTCGCGAGGATGGCCGGGCCTTCCCTGGGCACGTTCTCGGTGCCCTGTGCCCATGGCCGGAACACCAGCAGGAGCACCGGTCCGATGATCGCCTTAAACACCCAGTAGAACACTGCCATACCTCAGATCTGAGCAAAACGGCCTGCTCAGCGCCCATGCGCGGGAGTGAGCGCCAGCATCTTGCCGTGAGCAAGGACGTTGGCCACCATCGTCAAGGAGTGCTCCTGCGCCGATCGGCGCCTCTGTAAACACTGATGGTTGGCAGCGGGCCGGCCGGGGCGGGTCTCCGGCGTGGCTGCGCGATGGACGGTGCTCCGCCGGACTGGCAGACGGCAGCACGAGAAGAGTTTCCCGCATGATCGAAAGAGTCTCGCGAACGACTTCGCCGCGCAAGTAGAGGCGACGCGCGGGCCGCGAGCAGAATGAAACCACCGCTCGATGTCGCGGCTCTCGCTTCCAGTGCGCTGAGAACGTTGCGCTGGAAGTGAAGCCGGACAGCCTTACGCCGGGCGGGGTCAGTTGCAACGCTAACCAGTACCGGGCGGGCATGCCGCATGCGACGATCTGGGTAGAGAGCACGCAACGCTCGGCGCAGTTCGCGACGGTCGGCCGCGCTCTGAGAGGACTATTCATGCCAGTCATGCCGGGGGCAGAGCCCTTGGTCCGCCACGAGGGTCCCACCGGAGTGCTCCTGTGCCATGGATTCACCGGCAGCCCGCAGTCACTGCGGCCCTGGGCGGAGTACCTGGCTGACGCGGGTCTGAGCGTCAGCCTGCCCCGTCTGCCCGGCCACGGCACCACCTGGCAGGAAATGGCGAGGACCAGAGCC
>JASIBJ010000226.1 GCA_030045215.1 Streptosporangiaceae bacterium
GGCACCCTGATCGCCGAGAACTCAAATCCCCACGGACAGTTGAAGGCGTTGCTGTCCTCGAACCAGCCCTCGTAGCCGTGTGTCAGCCCCTCCTTCCCGGTGTAGTCCAGGTACTCGGCCAACTCGCCGGTTACGACCGCCGCGTCTGTCGGCGTGAGTAGGGTCCGCAGGTCCTCGGCTATCGTTTCCGGAGTGCCCGCCAGGGTCTCGTCGCGCAGCTTGGCGAACCACGCCTGTATCTCGCTCTCGCTGCCGCCGTGCATGAGTCGGAACTCGTCCACGTTCTCCTGGCCCATGCCCGCGAAGAAGTCCAGGCCGTCAGCCCCGTAGGGAGCAAGCGACGCAACCGCCGCGGCGGCGACCACCAGATCGGGCAGCAGTGCCGCGCAGGCGAGCACATGCGGCCCGCCGCCCGAGGCGCCCCAGCTCAGCAGCCGGTCGATGCCCAGGGCCGAACAGATGTCGCGCACGTCGCTCGCGCAGTCGGCGACGGTGCGCCCCGGCTGGGCCGTCGACTCGCCATAGCCGGGCCGGTCGTAGCAGATCAGCCGCAGGCCGCGGCTGGCGGCGTCCGCGGCGTGGCGGCGGTACAGGTGTCGCGAGCACGGCGTTCCCGAGTGCATGAGCACCGCGATGCCGTCCGGGTCACCGGCCTCCTCGACCGCTAGCGTCCGGCCATCCGCCGTCTGCACCGAGCGCTGCATGACCGCTCCGTTCCTCTGCCTGTGGGCTCGACCATCCCAGGGGCTGCCCTGGGCAGGCAGTAGTCAACGCTGCCGGGATGGTGCGGGTCAAACGGGATTTCCGCAGCCAGGCGAGGCACAGCCAGGCGCGGCCGGGCGCTCCGCCGAACGCGGCGCCGTTTCTGCTACGCAGATCGCGGGTTGCTACCGTGCCCCGCTCAGGCCGGGGTCGGCTGGCTCAGCCAGAACCAGACCGTGGTGCCGTTGTCGTCCCGCACGTAACCCCACTGATCGGCAAGGGTCTGCACCAGGAAGAGGCCGTGACCGTCGGAGGCATAGACATCGCCCCGCACGGCGGGCGTACTGAGTTCCGAGCCCTCATCGGCGACCTCGATCCGCAGACCGCCGCACGACTCCATAATGAGAACGCTGACCTTCCCCCCCACGCAGCGCGAGCTGCTGTGCATGACCGCGTTGGTGACGAGTTCGGAGGTGAGCAGGACGGCCGAGTCGAGGCAGGGGTGTAACTCCCCGAGCGCCTTGGCGACGAAGGCCCGGGCCTCGCGGACGTGCTCGGGACGCCCGGGAATGGTGAGGCCGCCGAGAACAGCCGCGCCTGGCAGGCCGGCTACATCCTCGGTTGCGTCGCTCGCCCGAGTGCCGGTGGATGCCATCGCGGTCGCTCCCTCCCGCGCCGCGCACAAGAACGGCGTTGCGTCCATTCACGCACCGTTGGCGACGGACCTCAGCCGAATCGTGATGGCGCGGGAACGACGCCTTCCGCTCTCCAATCATGGTGTGATGATGCACCGCACGCAAGTGCATAGCACAAATCACGCTTACGAAATCTCACATGGGATCTCATGGTCTGGCCTGAATTCGTGTATCGTGAATAGCAAGCACGCGTATCAGGCGGCGTTGGCTTCGCTGGATACTCAGCAAGCCGCTGCTTCCCCAGAGGGGGCGGTTGCCCGTGACTGTTGGCCCGACAGTTCGCCGTCGGCGGCTCGGCAGCGAGTTAAGGAAGCTGCGCGAGTCGCAGTCCATCAAGCTTGAAGAGGTTGCCGAGAGGCTGGGCCTGGCCCCGTCGACGCTGTCCAGGATCGAGACGGGCAAGGCCCCCACCAGGACCGCGTATCTCAATTCCATGCTGGAGTTGTACGGCGTTGACGACGCCTCCCAGCGTCAGGTGCTCCTCGACATGGCCAGGGAAGGTCACCGCAAGGGCTGGTGGGCGGTGTGGGACGGCGTGCTGCCGACGGGCTTCGGCATCTACGTAGGCCTGGAAGCCGAAGCGGCGTCGCTGCGGGTGTACGAGGCCCAGGTGGTGCACGGCCTGCTGCAGACCGAGGACTACGCGCGGGCCGTCATGACAACAGTGCGCAGGCGCCAGACTCCCGAGGAAATCGACCGCCTGGTGGCCTTGCGACTGCAGCGTCAGGAGGTGCTGACGCGAGCCGATCCTCTCGAGTTGTGGATCATCCTCGATGAAGCGGTGCTCCGGCGCATGGCGGGACCAGCCGACGTGATGCGCAGGCAGCTGGAACATCTTTGCGACGCCAGCAACTGGCCGAACATCACCCTTCAGGTGCTGACCTTCGCGAGCGGCCTGCATCCGGGCCTGGGCGGCCCGTTCGCGATTATCGAGTTCCCTGAGCGATTCGACCCGGATGTGGTGTACTCGGAAGGCGTCACTGGCCAGGCCTACATAGAGGAACGAGAGCGCGAAGTCAGGGCTCGTTCTGAGGCCTTCGACTTGCTGCGCGCAACAGCTCTGCCTCCCGCCGATTCCATCCGGCTCATCCAATCCATCTATGCAGAATCAGCAGAGTCCGCCTGAAAGGAATACCCGCATGTCTGACTATGACATTTCCAACGCAGCGTGGATCAC